>JBDOKN010000022.1:0-4305 GCA_039833665.1 Methanocaldococcus sp. | reverse complement strand
AATTATCTACATAAAATGTGAATTTAATAAAATTTTCAAAATCTTGAGTTTTATGGGATAACATGTTGAGAGGTAAAGAGGCCACCTTGGCTGGGATAATAAGAGTTATTATTGAGGAAGAGCCAGAGACGCAGGATGAGATTGCTGAAAAGCTTGGAATTAGTAGGAGATATGTTGCCAAACTTTTAAAGCCGTTGATTGATGAAGGAATAGTTAAACATCCTTATGTTGTGGATATGGGAAAATTGCATAAGATAAATTTACATTTTGATGAGAACCTTTTGATGAAAGAGATAAAAACAACCTTAGAAAAGATGGAAAAAACCCTTTTAAATAACTTAGATTTGGTATATATTGCCTTAAAAAACAACGATAAAAAATTGGCTGAGGATATAATTATTAAAGATTATGCTTTAAACAAGATGGAGGAGGAGATTAGATTACTTTTAAGCATGAACGCTTTAAAATACTTGCCCGGAGCTTATGCCAATGCATTTGCAACAATTGCCTCAAACCTTGAAAGATTAGGGGATTATATAGCAAATATTGCTGAGGAGATAGTTCATGGGCTAAAATTAGATGAGGATATTGATGGGGAAATAACTGTCATATTTAATATCCTTAGAGAGATGCTAATTGAGGCGATAAATGTTGTTATAAGTAAAAAGAAAGAAACAAAAATCCATGAGCTTGAGGAGCAATTGCATAAAAACCTTGACTTATTGCTAAATAAGGTTTTGGAAAATAAGAGAGAGGACTTAAATTTCTATGTCCAATTTGGAATGTTTTTAAAGGACATTGAGAGATTTGGGGATAGGTGTGTGAATATTGTAGATATTGCTTTGGAGTTGTATCACAACATTCCAAGAAGTCCAATCCCTGAAAGGTTAAAAAGAGGTACGCTATAAATATCAAGAATTAACATAAATTAATAAATATAAACAAGTTAATAAATAATAACCTTTTTTATGATTGGAATTTAAAATTTTTGGAGGGAGGTCATGAGAGAATTTATATTTAAAGCAAATAAAACTATAACATCTCCAGACATAAATTTAAAGGACTTACCTGGAAGTTGTGGAAGGTTGGATTTGCTATGTAGATGTGTGAGTGATGCCTTATTTTTATCCCACGATATAAGGAGGGATGTAATTTTTTATGCTGTATTATATGGACAGCCAAATCCTCCAGTTTGTATAAAGTTTGTTGGTAGCGAGTTAAAAAAGGTCTCTCCGGATGAGAGGAGTATAGCAATATTTATAAAAAAAGCACTTAAAAAATTTGAAGAGCTGGAAGAAGAGCAAAGAAAGGATTGGAATCAATCAACTCCCGGAATTTATGTTAAGAGGTTAGGATTTAGAGATTTAGTTTTGGAAAAGTTGGAGGAGGGAAAAAATATTTACTATTTACATATGAATGGGAAAGACGTTGAGAACGTTGATATAAAAAATCCAGTGTTTATAATTGGAGACCATATAGGGATTGGAGAAGAGGATGAAAAATTTTTAGATGAAATTAAAGCTGAAAGAATCTCCCTATCTCCATTAGAGTTACATGCAAATCATTGTATAACTATAATACATAATGTTTTAGATAAGAGAAAAATGAAACGAGTAGAACTCTCCAATGGACATTAATTAGGGCTGAAAGCCCTAACTTAATGGCGGATGGTATCCCAATAGGAGGTTTCCTCCTATGGATTATAATGTTTTAGATAAAAGGGAGTATTATGAATTTTGAAAAAATTATAGAAGAGAAAGTAAATCAAAAACTCAAAGAATTACGGCTAAAAAACTCCTTAGAAATTTTAGAGAAATTAGATATTGATGTGGAGATTAAAGAGACCCTAAAATATATGCTTTTAAAGAGATTGAGTGGAGATAAAGAGTTTTATAAAATTTCCATTGATAAAAAGCCAAAGGCAGTTGTTGCATTCAGTGGAGGAGTTGATAGCTCAACATCTGCAATAATAGCAAAGCAGATTTTTGATGTTAAGGCAGTTTCTTGTTATTCAAAATATATAATGACAGATGAAATGAGAGAAAATGCCAAAAACATAGCTAAAAAAATAGGAGTAGATTTAGAATTTATAGATGTTGATTTAGAAGAGATTTATAAAGGAGTTGTTAATGGCAGATTTCACCCATGCGGTAGATGCCACAAAGTTATTGAAAATGCAATTTTAGATTATACCAAAAAAATAGATGCTGAATTTGTCATATTTGGTGATTTGTTGGCTTTTGGATATCTGGCTTTATATAAAGATGGCAAGATTTTTAGATTTAATCTGCCATCTTTTTTTGCCCTAACAAAGGATGAAGAGAGGGAGATATTAAAAAACAACGGCATTGAGTTAAGGATGAGTTATGGCTGCCCATTGTTAAAAATCTACCATAAATATAATAAGGGATATAAATTTACAATTCAAAGGATTTTGAGGGAGGTTAGAGGGAGAGTAGTTAATGAGGAAGAAGGATTCAAAAATATAGTCGATATATTAAATCAACAATAAAAACCCAAACCTCTAAGTCCATACAAAAGGATTAACTCATTTTTATCATTCTCAATGTATTTATCAACCTTTTCTTTTAAAATATCATAATCAAATCTCTTCTTCTCTTTGTTGTATCTTGAGAGTATTATGGGAGTCTTTGCAATATGGTTTAAAATATAGTCATTCAACTGAACCATAACATCATCAATATGGTCATTTGACTGAACCGATATATAAAGGTATAGCAAAAATTAAAAAGCCCTAATCATTTTAATACCTAAAAAAATAGCAAAAATTAGATAATTAAAATTAAAAAAGTTTTTATAACTCTATCCAACCTAATGATTTTTTAAGAACTTCTGCATTAACCTTTCCAGCTCTATAAACTTTTCCAGTTGTCATATCATTAATTACAACAACAGCCGGAGCAAACATTCCCTTATCTATTTTGTAGAAATCATAATCAGCGGCTTTGAAAATCTCCATAAATGGTTTTCCATAATCCTTTGATGAGCAAGATGGCAAAGCTTTGCATAAGCTTTCAATGTCATCGTTTTCATCGCTCTTAATGTAGTAGTATGTTATCCCACCATATAGAACCATATCGTTTGTAGCTCCCATCATAGCAAAATCATCACCAATTATTGGAGCAATTGGAGCTAAACCAGCGGCATATTTAACTTTATTAACATCAAATTCTAAAACTTCCAACATCTTGTATGTTCCATTCTCAACAACTCTACCGCTGATTTGGATTGAGCCAACTAATGAAGCGGTTGGAGCAACTAATAAATAAACATTCTCTGGCTCAACACCACATTCTTTGGCAACATAATCGGCAACTTCTTCATTTGGCAATTTTGATGCCTCTAAACATAAAATAGCAACATCTGCATTATCTTCATATCCAATCTCTTCATAGGTCTTTTTTGGCTTCTTAGCTAAAGCCCTTGCCGGACCAGAACCCATAGCAAAGTATTTTCCAACCTTAACAGCCCATCCAGCTTTTTGAGCCCCTAATGTAGCAATTGCTGGATGTGAAGTTTTTACTTTAACAAAAGGTAAGTTTATCCCGTTAAATTCACATGGGGATAAGGAGATGCCGACATGAGCTAAACCCCCTAAACAAACCTTTGTGTATAATTTTCCCGCTCCCCAGCTTCCGGGAACATTAACTCCACAATCTAAAACAGTAGCCCCATTTTCTAACTTTATAACGTCAATATTTAACTCTTCTTTATTTTTTATCATTTTATTTACAATTTCCAATGCCTTTTTATTTACACTTAGCATTTTATCACCAATGAAGCATGTGTATAGCTTTTTTATATACATTTTATATAATGTTGTATTTGTATTGTTTTTATAGTTTATGATTTGAATTATTTAAGTAGAATAACTAAATAACCAAATGTGATAATATGGATATGAAGGAGTGGGAATTATTTTATAACAAAATTGTAGAGGATTTTGAATTTGATAAAGATAAAGATGTTGAAAGTGCAGTTATTTTAAATGAGATTTTAGAGAAAGCCAATACAATACCTATTGATAAACTTAAAGATATTATTAAGGGTAGAGAGGTCTTTATCTTTGGTGCAGGACCCTCAATAAAAAAACATATTAAAATTCTAAAAGAGTTAAGAAAAATGAAATGTAAAAATCCCATAATAGTGGCTGATGGGGCATGTAAGGCATTTTTAGAAGAGGGCATAATTCCAGACATTATAGTTTCAGATTTGGATGGAGATTTAGATGCCTTAATTGAATGTAATAAAAATGGTTCTATAATTGTGGTTCATGCACATGGG
>JBDOKN010000021.1:0-2707 GCA_039833665.1 Methanocaldococcus sp. | reverse complement strand
TGTATATAATTGGGGCAATAGTTGTTGCAATAGCCGTATTATTCATTATAAAAAGAAGAAAAAAGAAATTGCAAGAGATTGAAGAAATTTAATTGTTTTAATTTTTTGTTTTTTATTTGGTTTTATTTGGTTTATTATTTTTTATTTTTATATTTTTTATATTTTAAGTATCTATTTTTTTTGTATATTTTTATATATGATTTCCAGATTTATAATGATAATTAAAAATTCATAAGAATAGAGGATGACTATGTATATTGAGCATCCACTAATAAAACCAAAAACTTTGGAAGCAAGGTTATATCAGCAGATTATAGCGGCAAATGCATTAAAGAGAAATACATTATGTGTTTTATCAACTGGTTTAGGTAAAACTGCTATTGCTATTTTAGTTATAGCAGGTATCTTAACAAAAAAAGATGGAAAGGTTTTAATCTTGTCTCCTTCAAGACCTTTGGTTGAGCAACACTACAATAGATTAAAACAGGTTTTAAATATTGGTGAAGATAAAATAATAGCTTTAACTGGAAAAATACCACCAAAAAAGAGAGCTGAGCTTTATAAGAAAGGTAAAATCTTTATAGCTACTCCTCAGGTTATAGAAAACGATATCATAGCTGGAAGAATAAATATAGATGAGTTTGTTTTATTGATAGCTGATGAAGCCCACCACACAACAGGAGACCATGCCTATGCATTTGTAGCAAAAGAATTTAAAGGTAAATGCCATATTTTGGGATTAACTGCCTCCCCAGGTGCTGATATTGATAGAGTTATGGAAATTTGTGAAAATTTAGGAATTGAGCAAGTGGAAGTGAGAACTGAAGATGATGAAGACGTAAAGCCATACATTGCTAAGGTAAATCTAAAACCAATTAGAATTGAACTACCTAATGAATTTAAAAAGGCGTTAAAATTGATAAATGAGGCATTAAAAGAGAGATTAAAAATATTAAAAGATTTTGGAGTTATAGATTCTATTGTTAATGTAACAAAAACGGAACTTATTGAGTTGAATAATAAACTCTTTGCCTACGATGAAGAGGTAAAGTATGAGCTTATAAGGGTTTGTTCAGAAGCATTAAAACTTATGCATGCCAAAGAACTTTTAGAAAGTCAGGGAAAGAGTGTATTTTTAAATTATATAAATAAATTATCCATGCAAAGAACAAAATCAGCTAAGTCAATTGTTAATGATGAAAAAGTTAGAAAAGCAGTTAATTTATTAATGAAATCAGATGTAGAGCATCCAAAATTAGACAAAGTTATTAATTTAGTTAAAAATATTTTAGAAAAAAATAGGGATGAGAGAATTATAATATTTGCCCAATATAGAGATACCGTTGAAAAGATTGTTAATCTATTAAATCAAAATGGTATTAAGGCAATAAGGTTTATAGGACAGGCAAATAAAGAAGGAAAAGGAATGAGCCAAAAACAGCAAGTAGAAGCAATTGAGAAATTTAAAAAAGAGGGAAGTGTCCTGGTCTCAACAAGTGTATCTGAGGAAGGAATTGACATTCCAGCAGTAAATTACATCATATTCTATGAGCCAGTGCCATCAGAGATTAGATTTATTCAAAGAAGGGGTAGGGCGATGAGAGGTGAAGGGGGAGAAGTTTATGTTTTAATAGCCAAGGGGACGGCTGATGAAGCTTATTATAGAAGTGCTTTATACAAAGAGAGGGAGATGAAGAGGTTATTAAAAAATATGTGCTATTTGTTAAACAAGAGATTACAGAAGAAATTGGAAGAAAAATCTAAAGAGGAAATAAAGGAAAATAAAAATATAAAAGAAATAAAAGAAAAAGAAATTGAATCTAAAACTGAAATAAAAGAAGAAGAAAAAACCAGAAAGCCAGTAACAATATTGGACTTCATTAAACAGATTGAATCCAAAGAAAAACCAAAATTAGAAGAGGATAAAATAAAACAAGAGATAAAAATACCAAAAAAGCCAATAAAGATTATTGTTGATGTTAGAGAGAAAAATATGGCTAAGCTTTTACATAATTATGCAGATATAGAGCTAAAAACTTTGGAAGTTGGAGATTATGTTTTAAGTGATAGGGTAGTTGTCGAGAGAAAGACAGCTGAGGACTTTGTAAATTCAATAATTGATAAGAGGTTATTTAACCAATTAAAAAATCTAAAAAAGGTTGAAAAACCATTATTGATAGTTGAAGGAGATAATTTTAATAGATTGCATGAAAATGCCATTAAAGGGGCTATATTATCAATAATTTTGGATTTTGGTATCCCGATAATATTTACAAAAAATGCTGAAGAAACAGCTGATTTGTTAATAAAGATTGCTGAAAAAGAGCAGATAAAAGAAAAAAGGGCTGTTATGGTAAGGTATGGAAAAACAGCCATGTCTTTGAAGGAACAACAGAAATTCATTGTTGAGAGTTTGCCAGACGTTGGTGGAGCATTAGCTGAGAGGTTGTTAAAGCACTTTAAGACAGTTGAAAATGTATTTACAGCAAAGGAAGAGGAGTTGATGAAAGTTGAAGGAGTTGGAAAGGAGAGAGCTAAAAAGATTAGGGAGGTTTTAACAGCAAAGTATGAGGGATAAAAATGAAACTCTCTATTATCTTAGGGACGAGACCTGAAATTATAAAACTTTCACCCATAATTAGGACTTTGGAAAAAACTAATGTAGATTGGCATATCATCCACACTAATCAGCATTACTCTGAAAACA
>JBDOKN010000020.1:0-12239 GCA_039833665.1 Methanocaldococcus sp. | reverse complement strand
TCACTATTATTATTAAAGATGATTTTTGAAAACAATGTTAAGCCAAAATATAATTTATCACTAATTTTTGTGTCTGATGAAGAGGATGGGAGCGAATATGGATTAAAATATCTGCTTGATAACTTTGAAGATGAGATATTTAAAAAGGATGATTTAATCATAGTCCCTGACTTTGGAACACCAACTGGTGAATTTGTTGAGGTTGGAGAGAAAGGCATCTTGTGGATAAAATTTAATATTAAAGGGAAGCAATGTCATGGTAGCACACCGGAAAATGGATTAAATGCTAATATAGTGGCATTTAACTTTGCTTATGAGCTATATAACAGTTTATATAAGACGTTTGATAAAACCAACCCCATATTCTTACCAAAATATTCAACTTTTGAGCCAACAATATTAAAAAATAAAGTTGAAAATCCAAACACCATTCCTGGACATGTAGAGGTTGTTTTTGATTGCAGAATTTTACCAACTTACAAAATAGAAGAAGTTTTAAGGTTTATAAATAACTTTATCAAAAACTTTGACTTTAAAAAATATGTTAAGCATTATGACAGCTCAATAGAGGCAGAGATAACTTATGAAATACTAAAATCTGAAAATCCAAACTATACTGATGAAAATGCTGAAATTATCAAAGAATTGAAAAAAGCTATCAAAAAGGTTTTAAATAAAGAGGCAAAGCTCTGCGGAATGGGTGGAGGAACTGTTGCGGCATTTTTAAGATATAGGGGGTATAATGTAGCTGTTTGGGGCATTGGGGAGGAAACAGCTCACCAACCAAATGAGCACATTAAGATAGAGGATTTGATTAAGATGGCTGAAGTGTTTTATGAGATTTTGAGATGAGTTAAATTAATCAGAATTAGTTGGTGATATTATGCCAAAGGTCGTTTAGGCATAATAGTAAAAAGTATCTTACTTCCAAGAAAATCTCTACCAAAAGATATTTACGATAGGGAAATTAAAACTCTTTTGATAACTGATGATGAAAAGATGAACAAACATGCCAATTCAATTGGATTAAAATCAATACTTATTAGAGAAAAAGAATTTGAAGATATAGAAAAGATTTTAAAACACAAATAAATTTGGTGGAACTGGATGTATATAGTAAAAATTGGTGGTTCATTAACTTATGATGCAGAACCATTATTAAAAGCATTAAAAAACTATGCAAGAGAAAAAAATAAAAAGATAGTTATTATTCCTGGTGGAGGAGAATTTGCAAACGTTGTTAGAAATATAGATAAAACCTTAAATATCTCAAACTCACTATCTCACAAACTTGCTATAAAATGTATGGATTTGATTGGAGAGGTCTATGCTGAAATTGGAGATATAAAAGCTTATGATACATTATTTGATTTAAAAAGAGAGATAGAAAAAGAAAAGATAGGTATATTATTACCTTCAAAAATTTTGCTATCAACAGATATTGCTGAGCATTCCTGGGCTATAACATCTGACTCATTAAGTTTATATATTGGAAAGTTGTTAGATGTTAGGGAAGTTATAATAGCAACTGATGTTGATGGTATATATGATAAATTCCCAGGAGGGAAACTATTAAATATTATTAATGCAAATGACATTAAAGGTTCAACATCTGTAGATGAGAAATTTCCTATTCTTTTAAAAAAATTTAAAATGAACGCTTATGTAGTTAATGGCAAATATCCAGAGAGGGTTATAGATATCTTAGAAAGAAAACACAATATTTATACAAAAATTGTAGGAACTTAAACATCTATGGCAAAAATACTCTAAAAAATAAATTTAAAAATAAAAGGTGAGAAAAATGAAATACGTTTGCATAAGCTGTAATGCCGAGATTGCTCCAAGAGAGAAGGCAACAAAATTCCCATGTCCAAACTGTGGAGAAGTAGAGATTGTAAGATGTGAGAGATGTAGAAAATTAAACAACCCATACAAATGCCCAAAATGTGGGTTTGAAGGACCATAAAACCCAAGGAAGAACACTTCGATGTCCTAATTATTTAGTTAATACCTAATTATTTATTAATAAATAGTGGAGGGAAAAAATGGCAACAGTATTGGCAAAAATAAAAATCATGCCTACAAGCCCAGAAGTAGATAAAGAAAAATTAAAAGAAAAGATTAAAGAGGTCTTAGAAAAGCAAGATGTTGCTATAAGAGGATTATTTGATGAGCCATTAGCTTTTGGTTTGTATGCTATATATACAGTTATTGAAATGGAAGAAAGAGAGGGTGGAACAGAACCAATAGAAAAAGCTTTAGCAGAGATTGACGATGTTGAAAGTGTTGAGACAGTAGAGGTTTCATTAGCATAAATTTTAAAACTTTTTTATAATTTTAGGTTAAAATTGATTTTTGTTTTGTTGTTTCCCATTTATTCGTAAATTATATATAACACTTTAAAAATCTTATATTCTTACATTCCAAAATCTTATGGTGGATGATTACATTAACTTAAATTAATTAAACTTAAAACTTGAAACAATAAAAACCTTTGGATTTTTGAGTTGAAGGTGATAATAATGGCTAAATTAAAATACAAAATACAAGTCAATCCTGAGAAGACCGCAAGAGCTATGGGAAGAAATATTCCAATATCAAGAAAACATGCAAGAGAGATATGTAAATCAATAAATGGGATGAAATTGGATGAGGCAATAAAGTTCTTAGAAGATGTCATTGCAATGAAAAGACCCGTGTTATTTAGAAGACACTGTAAAAAGGTAGGACATAGAAAAGGAAAACTCGGCTGGCATGCAGGTAGATACCCAGTTAAAGCAGCTAAGGCAATCTTAAAGATATTACAACATGCCAAAGCTAATGCCGAATACAAAGGGTTAAACACTGAAAAGTTAAGAATAAAACACATCTCAACAAATAAGGGAATAACAATTAAAAGATACATGCCAAGAGCATTTGGTAGAGCCACTCCTAAGTTCCAAGAAACAGTCCATATACAAGTTATCTTAGAGGAATACCACTAAAATAAAATAAAAAGGTGGAAATCCATGATAGAAAGGACATTTGTTAAAGAAAATGTTAAGAGATTGTTAATTGACGAATACTTCAAGAAAGAGTTAAGTAGGGCAGGATATAGCCACTGTGAGATAAGAAAAACTCCAATAGGAACAAAAATCATTATATATGCTGAGAAACCTGGTTTTGTTATTGGTAGAAGAGGTAGTAGAATTAGAGAATTAACAGAAAAATTAGCTAAAGAATTTGGTGTTGAAAAACCACAAATAGATGTTAGACCCGTTGAAAATCCAGATTTAGATGCCCAAGTTGTTGCTCAAAAAGTTGCTCAGTCATTAGAGAGAGGGCTACATTTCAGAAGAGTTGGACACACTGCTGTAAGAAGAGTTATGAATGCTGGGGCTAAGGGAGTTATAGTTATTATCTCAGGTAAATTAACCGGAGAGAGAGCAAGAACTGAAAAATTCATGGCTGGATACATGAAACACTGTGGAGAACCAGCTGAAGAACTCGTTGATAAAGGAAGAGCAATAGCAAAAACAAAGCCAGGAGTTATAGGAGTTACAGTAAAAATCATGAGACCAGATGTATTATTACCAGATGAAATTATAATTAAAGATGAAGAAGTTAAACATGTAGTAGAAGAGGAACAATAAAGGTGAAAAAACATGGCTATATTAAGAGCGGATGAGTTAAGAGGCATGTCAATGGAAGAATTAAAGGAGAAGCTTGTAGAATTAAAAAGGGAATTGTTAAAAGAGAGAGCAAGTAAAGTAGTTGCTGGAGCCCCCTCAAATCCAGGAAGAATGAGAGAAATTAAAAGGACAATAGCAAGAATATTGACAATAATGAATGAAAAGAAAAGAATGGCATCCCAATAACAACAAAAAATTTAAATACCCTATCTTAATATTATTTACTATACTCAATTACTCAGATGGCCTATAAAATACAGAGGTGCAGTGATGCCAGAAATCTGTCCAAGATGCGGGTTACCAAAAGAACTATGTGTTTGTGAGGAAATAGCTAAAGAAGAACAAAAAATAAAAATATACGTTACAAAAAGGAGATTTGGTAAATTAATGACTATAATTGAAGGTTTTGATACAAGCGTTATTGATTTAAAAGAACTTGCTAAAAAATTAAAAGATATATGTGCCTGTGGAGGGACTGTTAAAGATAATACAATAGAACTCCAAGGAGACCATAGAAAGAAAGTTGCCGAAGAACTTGTTAAAATGGGTTTTTCAAGGGACTCAATTGAAATTAGGTAAAACTTTTAATTTATTTTAACTTTCTGAAATAAAGGGGACGCGGATGCCCAGAAGGGCACACCCCGTCCCCGTAAAACGGTTGGGGCATTATGATAACTCCTCACAATATATTAAGGCATGAACTTATAGGGCTTAGGGTAGAGATTGTTGATGCAAAAAACAAAGCGATGGTAGGGATTAAAGGAAGAGTTATTGACGAAACAAGAAATACCTTAGTGATAGAAAAAGAGAATGGCAAAGAAGTGAGGATTCCAAAAGACATTGCAATCTTTGTATTTCAACTAAAGGGATGTAAAGTGAAGGTTGATGGGAGATTACTAATAGGGAGACCTGAAGAGAGATTAAAGAAAAAAATAAAAATACTCTACCCGTATTAAGCTATTTTAGCCCCAACCGTTTGAAAATAATGACACAATATCCAAAAATTCCTGAATATTATTATACACTCTTTATCGCATCTTCCAATCCGTGAGATTTAAAGTATAAATATGGGTTTTAGTAAATATTGATGCCACATTTAATCTATAATGTCAAATAATAAGTAGGAGGTAAAAACATGGCAGCAAGAAATATTGGAATACAAGTTAAAGCTCCAGAAGTAGAATGTGATGATAAAAACTGCCCATTCCACGGAACTTTGCCGGTAAGAGGGCAGAGCTTTGTAGGAGTTGTAGTTAGCGACAAACCACACAAAACAGTCATCATTAAGAGAGAGATTATAAAATACATTAAGAAGTATGAGAGATACGAAAGAAGAACTTCAAAATTAGCAGCCCACAATCCACCATGCATAAACGCGAAGGTTGGGGATATCGTAAGAGTTATGGAATGCAGACCAATAAGTAAAACAAAGGCATTTGTTGTTGTTGAAAAATTAGGAAGGGTTGATGAAATTAAAGGAGAAGAATAAACCAATTTATAAATTTAAAAGGTGAAAAAATATGAAAGCAATTGGTTCAAAACCTGTTAGGGCTTTACCTGTTGGAGCAAGGTGCATCTGTGCTGATAACACCGGGGCTAAAGAAGTTGAAATTATAGCTGTGAAAAACTACAAAGGGGTTGCAAGAAGATTACCAACAGCGAGAGTTGGAGACATGGTAATAGTTACAGTCAAAAAAGGAACACCTGAAATGAGAAAACAGGTTTTGCCAGCTGTTGTTATTAGACAGAGAAAAGAGATTAGAAGACCAGACGGAACAAGAGTTAAGTTTGCAGATAATGCAGTTGTTATTGTGACGCCAGATGGAAACCCAAAAGGTTCAGATATTAAGGGTCCAGTAGCAAAAGAAGCGGCTGAAAGATGGCCAGGTATTGCAAGAATTGCTAAGATAATCATCTAAACTAAAAACTCATTAAGGTGAAAATTATGGCTTTTACAAAGTCAAAACAACCAAGAAAGCAGAGAAAAGCATTATTTAATGCCCCCCTCCATTTGAGAAGAAAGGTTATGAGTGCAATGTTATCAAAAGAGTTGAAGGAAAAGTTAGGCAAAAATGCTATCCCAGTTAGGAAAGGAGATGTTGTTAGAATAATGAGAGGAGATTTCAAAGGATTAGAGGGGGAAGTTATCAAAGTTGATTTAAAGAGATACAGAATTTATGTTGAAGGAGCAAACAACAAAAAGCAAGATGGAAGAGAAGTTCCATATCCAATCCATCCATCAAATGTTATGATTATTAAATTGTATGACAAGGATGAAAAAAGATTCAAACATATCAAAAATGAATAAGGTGAAAGGATGGCAAAAAAAGGTCCAAAAAGACATTTAAAAAGATTAGCAGCTCCAGTTAGATGGGAGTTACCAAGAAAGATTCACAAATTTACAGTTAGACCATTACCAGGAGCACACCCAATGAGTGAGTCATTGCCATTGCTGTTAATCGTTAGAGACATTTTAAAATATGCTGATAACGCAAGAGAGGCAAAGAAAATTATTAAGATGGGTAAGGTCTTAGTTGATGGTAGAGTTAGAAAGGAAGAAAAGCTTCCAGTTGGATTAATGGATGTTGTTTCATTACCTGAGGCAAACGAAAATTACAGAGTTCTCTTTGATAGAAAAGGAAGAATTAAACTAAAACCAACAGAAAATCCAGATGTAAAATTATGTAAAATTAAAAACAAGACAGTTATTAAAGGAGGGCATATTCAATTAAACTTACACGATGGAAGAAATATCGTTATCAAAGTTTCAGACCCTACAAAGGCAGAAGAGGATGTTTATAAAACAGGAGACACTCTATTAATCTCAGTTCCGGAGCAGGAGATTAAAGCTCATATACCATTTGAAGTTGGTAAATTAGCATACATTACAGGAGGAAAACACGTTGGTGATTTCGCTAAAATCGTTGAGATTGAGAGAAGAGGGATATATCCAGATATCGTTACATTAGAAAACATGGACGGAGAGAAGTTCAAAACAGTTAAAGATTATGTCTTCGTTGTTGGAGATGAAGAGCCAATAATTAAACTATAAATCAGACGAATGAGGGAGAAACATGAGCTTTGAAGAGTTGTGGCAAAAAAATCCAATGCTAAAACCAAGAATTGAAAAAGTTGTTGTCAATTTTGGAGTGGGAGAGAGTGGAGACAGATTAACAAAAGGAGCCCAAGTTATTGAAGAGCTAACAGGACAAAAACCAATAAGAACAAGAGCTAAGCAAACAAACCCATCATTTGGGATTAGGAAAAAATTACCAATTGGATTAAAAGTTACATTAAGAGGAAAAAAAGCAGAGGAATTTTTAAAGAATGCATTTGAAGCATTCCAAAAAGAAGGTAAAAAACTCTATGACTACTCATTTGACGATTATGGAAACTTCTCATTTGGTATTCATGAGCATATCGACTTCCCTGGACAAAAATACGACCCAATGATTGGTATCTTTGGGATGGATGTTTGCGTTACCTTAGAAAGACCTGGATTTAGAGTTAAGAGAAGAAAGAGATGTAGGGCTAAGATTCCAAGAAAGCATAGATTAACAAGAGAGGAGGCAATCGAATTTATAGAAAAAACATTTGGGGTTAAAGTTGAGAGGGTATTGTTAGAGGAAGAAGAAACACAATAAAAAGGTGATGTAGATGGCAAAAAAACCATGGAAAAAGAAATATGGTTATGGAATTAGACCATGCCAAAGATGTGGGCATGTAGGTCCAGGTTTAATCAGAAAGTATGGTTTAAATCTCTGCAGACAGTGTTTTAGAGAAATAGCTCACAAGTTAGGATTTAAAAAATTAGATTAAGCCAAAACACTCTTTACTAAAAATTCTTAATGGAGGGAAAACATGAGTTTAATGGACCCACTAGCAAATGCATTAAACCATATTTCCAACTGTGAGAAGGTGGGTAAAAAAGTAGTTTATATAAAACCAGCGTCCAAGTTAATTGGAAGAGTTTTAAAGGTTATGCAAGATAACGGCTACATAGGAGAGTTTGAATTTATAGAAGATGGTAGAGCAGGAATATTTAAAGTTGAGTTAATAGGGAAGATAAACAAGTGTGGAGCTATAAAACCAAGATTCCCAGTTAAAAAATTTGGATATGAAAAGTTTGAAAAAAGATACTTGCCAGCAAGGGACTTCGGTATATTGATTGTTTCAACAACTCAGGGAGTTATGAGCCACGAAGAAGCTAAAAAGAGGGGCTTAGGAGGAAGATTATTAGCTTATGTCTATTAAACACGTTCTAAATTAAATTTAAATTTTGAGGTGAGTTTATGCCAGTTGCCGCCTATATTGAGGAGAGGATAAAAATACCTGAAAATGTTCAGGTTGAGATAAACAACAATGAAGTTGTTGTAAAAAGTGGAGGAAAAGAGTTAAAGAGGAAATTTGAACATCCAAAAATTGTAATTAAAAAAGAGGGAGATGAAATAGTTATCTTCTGTGAATATCCAAGAAGAAAAGACAAAGCTATGGTTGGAACTATAAGGGCACATATAAACAACATGATTAAAGGAGTTACTGAGGGCTTTACATACAAATTAAAGATTAGGTATGCACACTTCCCAATGAAGGTTAGCGTTAAAGGTAATGAAGTTATCATTGAAAACTTCTTAGGAGAGAAACATCCAAGAAGAGCAAAAATTATGGAAGGAGTTACCGTTAAGATTAGTGGAGAGGATGTTATAGTTACAGGAATTGACAAGGAAAAAGTTGGGCAGACAGCGGCTAATATAGAGCAAGCAACAAGAATTAAAGGAAGAGACCCAAGAGTTTTCCAGGATGGTATTTACATTGTAGAGAAAGCTGGAAAAGCTATCTAAAAAATTTAGTTGAGGGAGAGTTATGAACAGGTTATTAAGGTTAAGATTTAAATTAAAAATGAAAAAACCCGACTTTATAAGGCAAGAGGCACACAGACACAAAAGATTGGGAGAGAAGTGGAGAAGACCAAAAGGAAGACACAGTAAGATGAGATTAAAGTGGAAAGAAAAACCTCCTGTTGTTGAAGTTGGTTATAGAAGTCCTAAGGCAGTTAGGGGCTTACACCCAAGCGGATTAGAAGATGTTTTGGTTTATAATGTAAAGGACTTAGAAAAGTTAAATCCAGAAACACAAGGAGCAAGAATAGCTTCAACTGTTGGTAAAAGAAAGAAGATTGAAATTATTAAAAGAGCAAGAGAGTTGGGAATAAGAATATTAAATATCTCACAAGAAAAACAGGAAGAGTTGTTAAAATTAGCTGAAAAACATGATGAAAATAATGAATAAATTATTTTCTTAATCGCTGTTAGCTTCCTTAAAGATAATTTGCTTTTATTATAAAGGTGATAATTATGAACGTATCCGTTCAAAGGAGAATGGCAGCTGAGATATTGAAATGTGGTATAGAGAGGGTTTGGATTGACCCAACACAATTAGAAAGAGTCAAAATGGCAATGTCAAAAGATGATATAAGAGCTTTAATTAAAGAAGGAATTATTAAAAAGAAGCAGAAAAAAGGAATTAGTAGTGCAAGAGTTAAGAAGTTGAAAGAGCAAAGAAAGAAAGGTAGAAGAAGAGGCCCAGGTTCAAGAAGAGGAGCGGCAGGAGCAAGAACTCCACCAAAAGAAAGATGGATGGCTACAATTAGAGCTTTGAGAAAAACACTCAAACAGCTGAGAGATTCTGGGAAAATTGATAAGAAAGTTTATAGAAAACTTTACAGAATGGCAAAAGGAGGAGCATTTAGAAGTAGAAGCCACCTCTTCCTTTACATGAAAGAACACGACCTTTTAAAACAATAAAACAATTTTTATTAGGGAAGGTGAGGAATCATGGCAACAGGTCCAACTTATAGAGTTAAATTTAGAAGAAGAAGAGAGGCAAAAACAGATTATAGAAAAAGATTAAGATTATTATTATCAAGAAAACCAAGATTGGTAGCAAGAAAAACTTTGAATCACTGCATTGCTCAGATTGTATTGTATGATGAAAAAGGAGATAAAACAGTTGTTTCAGCACACTCAAAAGAGTTAGTCAAGTTAGGATACAAAGGACATACAGGAAACTTGCCATCAGCATATCTAACAGGTTACTTATTGGGTAAGAAAGCTTTAGCTAAGGGCTACACTGAGGCAGTTTTAGATATTGGATTGCACAGAGCTACAAAAGGTAATGCAATATTTGCAATATTAAAAGGAGCTTTAGATGCTGGAATGGAAATTCCACACGGAGAGGAGATATTACCATCAGAAGATAGGATAAGAGGGGAACACATAAAGGCGTATGCTGAAATGTTAAAAGAACAGGATGAAGAGAGATACAAGAGACAGTTTTCAAAATATTTGGAGAAGGGATTGGAACCAGAAAAACTGCCAGAACACTTTGAAGAAATAAAGGCAAAGATAGACAGCATGTTCTAAAGGTGAGATGATGAGATTCAACATAGATGAGTGGGAACCAAAAACCACTGTTGGAAGAATGGTTAAAGAAGGGCAAATAACCGATATTGATTACATCTTGGATAACAACTTACCAATCTTAGAGCCAGAGATTGTCGATGCCCTCTTGCCAGATTTGGAAGAGAAGGTTTTAGATGTTAAATTAGTTCAGAGAATGCACAAGTCAGGGAGAAGAGCAAGATTTAGAGCTACAGTTGTTGTAGGAAACAGAAATGGTTATGTTGGTGTTGGAAAAGGTAAGGCAAAGGAAGTTGGTCCAGCAATAAGAAAGGCAATAGCCCAGGCAAAGAAAAACATTATTAGGGTTAAGAGGGGTTGCGGTTCTTGGGAGTGTGGTTGTGGAACACCTCACTCAATTCCATATAAAGGTTATGGAAAGTGTGGAAGTACTGCAATAGAGATATTGCCGGCTCCAAAGGGAGTTGGTTTAGTTGCTGGGGATGTTGCTAAGGCAGTTCTTGGCTTAGCAGGAATTAAAGATGTTTGGACAAAGACATTTGGAGAGACGAGAACAACATACAACTTTGCAATGGCTACATTTGAGGCATTGAAGAGCTTGAACTTTACAAGAGTTATGGATAAACACAAGGAGAAATTAGGAATTGTTGAAGGAAGAGTATTATAATTGTTTTTCTTAATTTAAAACGCTATTTTAAAACTTTTATTTTAAAGGTGATAATATGGCTTATGCTGTCATTAGAATAAGAGGGAGAGTTGGTGTAAGAAGGGATATAGCAGATACACTGAAGATGTTGAGATTGCACAAAGTAAATCACTGCGTAATAGTCCCAGAAACAGATACATTTAAAGGGATGTTGCAGAAAGTTAAGGATTATATAACTTGGGGAGAGATTGATAAAGACACCTTAGTTAAATTAATTTTAAAGAGAGGAAGATTACCAGGAAACAAAAGAGTTAGCCCAGAAATTATAAAAGAATTAACAGGAATGGATGTTGAGGAGTTGGCAGATAAGATTATAAAAGGAGAAATTAAATTAAAAGAAACACCATTAAAGCCAGTATTTAGATTACACCCTCCAAGAAAAGGATTTGAAAGAGGAGGAATTAAAAAACCGTTCAGTGTTGGAGGAGCTTTAGGTTACAGAGGGGAAAAAATTAATGAATTATTAGAAAAAATGATGTAAGGTGGTAATTTATGATTAGAAAAAAGAAAAAAGTTAAAAAAATAAGAGGTTCAAGAACTTGTGGAGGAGGAAGCCACAAAAAAAGAAGAGGAGCTGGAAACAAGGGAGGAAGAGGAATGGCTGGAGGGCATAAGCACAAATGGACATGGATTATAAAATACTGCCCCGACTACTTTGGAAAGTACGGATTTAAGAGACATCCAAGCTTAATTAAGCAATTAGAAACAATAAATGTTGGAGAACTTGAAGAGATTATATTGAAAAACCCAGAGAAATTTGAAAAAGAAGGAGATAAATTTGTTGTTGATGTAATTGAGTTAGGTTATGAAAAGGTTTTAGGTAAAGGAAAGGTTACAATTCCAATGATTGTTAAAGCAATAGAGGTTTCAGAGAAAGCAAGAGAGAAGATTGAGGCAGTAGGTGGAGAGGTTGTTGAACTATAAATTATTAATGATTTTCTTTTTATTTCTAATTTTTGATTTTGAATCTAAAAATTTTTTAGATGAGAAGGTAGTGTCTCTTTTTTTACGAAAAAACAAAGATATTAAAAATAATTTAAAGTTTAGTTTAAAAGAATTTACAAAATATTGCTCTAATTTTTTACATATTTTTTTACATATTTGCCCTATTTTATCTTAAACTGCCTTAGTAAATTTTATTCACTTTTGGAAAGAACTATAAATTTCACTAAAAATTTATGCTCCTACTTACAAAGTTATCAATAATGGTTAAACTCCAAATCTTAAAACTTCAAAAAAGGGTGGTAACTTGGAAAATTTTATGAGAAAGTTAATTCCAATATTGGAAAAGATTCCAGAGGTTGAATTGCCAATTAAAGAAATAACATTTAAAGAGAAACTTAAATGGACTGGAATAGTTTTAGTTCTTTATTTCATTATGGGGTGTATTGATATTTATACAGCAGGTGCTCAAATTCCAGCAATATTTGAGTTTTGGCA
>JBDOKN010000019.1:0-3474 GCA_039833665.1 Methanocaldococcus sp. | reverse complement strand
TAGAGCATATAAAAGATTTCAAAATAAATGGAGATGAAGATGGCTTTATATTCATAATGGCTACTGGCATAGTTTTAAGAAAGTTTTTAGATAAAATTAAAGAGGATAAGTTTAAAGACCCTTTTGTTATTGTTTGTAGTGAAAATAAAGAACTCATCCCCTTGTTATCAAATCATTTGGGTGGAGGAAATTATTTTTCCAGATTAATAGCCAATTATATAAATGGCAGAGTTGTTTTTACAACTGCAACTGACGTTAATAACAAAATAGGAATTGACGAACTATCTAAATTACTATTCTTAGAAACTCCTAAGAGAAAACATATTTTAGAGATAAATAGAAGAATTTTGGAGGAAGATATTAACTTAACTCTCCCAAAACATTGGAAAATAAAAAAAATAAATGGTTACAAAATCAACTATCACGATGATTGTGAGGTTGTTATTGATGATTCCATAAGATTGAAACCTTTAAAAATAGCTGTTGGCATAGGGGCAAGGAGAGGGATTGAAAGATATAAGGTATATTGGGCAGTAAAAAAAGCTTTATTTTTAAGGAATATTCCAATTTGGAGGGTTGATGCTTTTGCCACAGTGGAGGATAAAAAAGATGAAAAAGGAATTTTAGAAACAGTAAGTAAATTCAAAAAACCATTATTTATTTTTAAAAGGGAGGATATTAATGAGGTTTATAAAAAAATGAATTTGGAAAAGTCAGAGTTTGTTTATAAAAATTTGGGAGTTTATGGAGTTTCTGAGCCAACTTCAATATTGGCAGTTAGAAAATTAACAAATAAAGATTTTAATGGCATAAAATTGATATTAAAAAAGTTTAAAAAGGATGGAGTTACAACAGCCATAGCAGTTGAAATTATTGGCTAACTTTTTGCTCTATTTTTTGTTCTTCTTTCTCATCCCCATATAATATTTTTGCTATCTGTTTTAATGTTTCAATGCCCTTTGCCTCAGTTCTTAATAGAGGGACATAGGCAATGACTTTATCCCCAAACTTCTCTTTAATCATCTCTAACCTCTTTAACTGCAATGCTCTCCTTGCTCTACAAAAATCACACTGCACATCTTCTGGAATAAGTTGATTTACAATAACAGCATCAATTGGAATGCCATACTTTTGAAGGGCTTTCATTGCCCTCTCACTCTCTAAGATACTCATCTCCTCTGGAATAACCACCAATCTAAATGCAGTCCTTTCAGGGTCTGATAAAATTTTTCTCGCTCTAACTATTCTTTCTTTCATCTTCTCTAATTCTTCCAACATCTTATCATAGTCAATATCTTCATCCTTGCCTCCAAATGGTAATAACTTCTTCATCATCTTCATAAAGCCACTCATCTGCTTCCTCAACTTTATGAGCTTTGTCATATACTTGTCCATAACCTCTGGCATTCCCAAAAACCTTAATGTGTGTCCAGTTGGTGCGGTGTCAAATATAACCACATCAAACTCGTTGCTATCCATATATTTTAAAAATACATCAAATGCCGCACTTTCGTCAGTTCCTGGGGAGAGGGCAGCCATCTCTAATTGGTCTTCTAACATATCTCCTAAGAATGGATTTTCTTCAATTTGAGCTTTTAATTTTTCTTTATACTCCTCCATTGCCTTTTGTGGGTCTATTTCCACAACATATAAATTATCAAAGCCCTTAACTTTTGTTGGCTCATGTCCAAACTCTTGCTCAAAGATATCTCTCAAAGAGTGAGCAGGGTCGGTTGAGACGATAACAACTTTTAGCCCTTTTTCAGCTAAATAAACCCCAGTTGCGGCACTCATTGTTGTTTTTCCAACTCCTCCCTTACCTCCAAACATGATGTATTTAGTTCCATCTTTTTTTTCCAATTTTTTTTCTGTTATCCCTCTCAATGAGTTTATTGAATCTTTAATTTTTGATAACATTTATTTTCACCCTCCATTTTATAATGATTTTAATCTCGCTATTAATTCATCAACATCGACTAAGGTATTTATACATCCGTCCCTTAATAAAGGTTGTCCTTGTGAAGGAATGCCTTTCCTTGATAACATATTCATTCCATAAAACAAATCCCTATTGCATGCAACACCAAAAACTGCTTCTGGCTTCTCTTCCTTTAAAATCCTCTTTAAAAACGTAGAACCAGGAACTATATAAACTTTATATCCCTTCTCCTCAGCAACTTTTATAATACCCTCTATTTTACATCTATTGCAGAATATACACTCAACACCATTTGGTGTTAGCTTAGCTGGACATTTTGTATCTCTGAGGCAATGTGGCAAGATTAATACCCTCTTTTTAGTTTTTTTAAATTTGTCTTCATAATATTTATTGTAAAACTCTATCCCTACTCTATAAAATGTATCTTCTGTCCCAATTAATAGGAATATTTTTAATAGTATTGAATAGAGATTATCCATTAAAAACAAAGCTAAATTTGGGAATATTAATTTATTCTTTTTTAGTAATACATAGCCAATAATTAAAATTAAGATGAAGGATATAAATGCCAATGCAAATATGGTTATTGTCATCATTCCAATAATTTGTAAAAGTCCATCTACCCACAAGATAGCCCCTCCTCTATTGTAAATTTTTTAATTTCTAAATCAGATTATCCTATACATTTGCACGTATTCTATTAAAATCTCTTTTCCAGTTTCTTTATCAATTTTTTTATCCAATCTTTTTTGTAAGATTTTAAATCCATTTTCTTCATAGAATTTGATTAGTTTTTCATTGTTTAGTGTTTCTATTAAAATAACTCTTCCTCCAACAATTTCATTTGCATTACATATTGTATCTATTGCCTCTTGTAATATTCTACTTCCTTTAATTTCATTCCAAAATTTGTCATTCTTTCCAAGTTGTCCAATGAGGTAGATAGGAAATTCCCTCTTTTCCTTAGAAATTCCATCTAATTTTTTTAATGTCTTTTTAGATATGTCATCAACTATTTTTAAAATAGAAATTGTTAAGGTGAAGTATGCTAAAATATCTGTAGTTCCTCTTTTGAAAATTAGGTAAGTTCTACTTTTATTTAATTTTTCAAATAATATTGCAGAGTTCTTTAAAAAGTTCTTAACTTCTAAATTTTTGTAGCAAGAAAAAGAGTTTAATAAAGCTATTACTTTTTCTTCATCATATTCTTCTAATAATATTTTTAGTGGAATTATAACTTCATTTTCTTTGCCCATTCTTTGCCCTCTTCAAGTTTTTTCTTAGCTCTTTCCGCTCTTTCTCTAACTTCTTTCCAATCCATACCTTGTGATGTTTCTAAATCTTTTAAAAATCTCTCTGCAACTTTTTTATCTTTTATTATACAAATTCCTTCTTCTAATAATGTTGCCATAGTTATCACCTTATACGAGTTTTATTGTAATGAGGCATATAAAAAGTTTTATGAGGTTGTATTTTACTTTTTTAAATTTCTTTTGTTGTGGAAATTTATAGCAAAAAATAACATATGTTAGGGG
>JBDOKN010000018.1:0-6141 GCA_039833665.1 Methanocaldococcus sp. | reverse complement strand
TTAAACTTTAAATATTAAATGTAATATAATACTAACCATCAAAAAATTTCTGTTAAAGGTGAGATTAATGTTTAATGAACCAGTAAAAGAGATAATGACAAAGGATGTAGTTACAGTAACACCTGACACACCCGTATCAAAAGCGTTGGGAATAATGGAAGAGAACGGATTCCATCATTTAATAGTTGTTGATAAGAAAGATGGCAAGGAAGAATACTATTTAATAAGCATGAGAGATTTGTTGTTGGCATCATCAACACATGAAGAAGTTAGGTCATTGATGTATAAGGCACACTGCATACACGAAGACACTCCTGTTTTAGATGCAGTTTGTGAGATGTTAGATAGTGGGCAGAGAGCTGCTCCAATAGTTAATAATGTAGGGAAGATGGTGGGAATTATAACCGACTATGACATAATGGCGAGAGCGGCAAAATCAAAGATATTGAAAGATACAAAAGTCACAAAAATTATGACAAGGAATGTTATAACAATAAATGAAAATGACTCAATTGGTAAAGCGAGAGCTTTGATGAGAGACAACAATATCGGTAGGTTGGTTGTAATAGATGACGAAGGAAATCCAGTTGGAATGGTTACTGAGGTAGATATATTAAAAAAGGTCTTTAAACCTAAGAGAAAAATGACTGTTGGAGAAGTTAAGGGAGAAAAAGTTCCAAGAATGGGGCAACCGGTTAAATTAATTATGAACACACCATTAATAACAGTTGATGTAGATGCAAGTGTTGCAGATGCCGCAAAGGTTATGCAAGAATATGATATTAGAGGAGTTCCAGTAGTTAGAGGAAATTCATTAAGAGGAATTGTTACAAGATTGGATATTATTAAATACATTGCTGATTTGAAGAAGGGAGCAATGATTGAAGTTGAAATACATGGAACTCTTGATGAGGAATATAAAGACCTCGCTGAAAGAATTATAGCCACAGAAGTTAAGAAGATGGTTAAACATGCTGGAAAAATCCACTGGATAAAAATAAACATTAAAAAGGATAGAGATAAGGGAGGAGTTCCATACTATAAAATAACAACCTATGTTAAAACACCAAATAAGTTGTATGTTGGGGAGGGAAGACCAAAGGCATCATTACCAAATAAATTAGAAGCTGAGGGAGATGATATAGCTTATGTCTCAGAACATGAGAGATGGGAGTTTATTGATATATTAAAAGAGTCATTAGAGTCAGTATTAAGGCAGTTAGAAGCTGACTATGATAAATATCATCCAAAACATGCTGGTAGAGTAGTTAAGGGAGACATTCCAGAAGAATTTAATCCAGAAGAGTTTAAGAAGAATGAATAAAACTTTTAAATTTTATAATCTCTTTTATTTTTAATTATTTACATATTAAAAATTAATGTGAATTAATGGATAATTTAACATCTTTAAATTTCTAAGTGATTGCTATGGAAGAATTAAAGGTAAAAAAAATCACAAATGGAACTGTAATTGACCATATAGATGCAGGAAAGGCGTTAATGGTTTTTAAGGTTTTAAACGTTCCAAAAGAGACATCTGTGATGATAGCTATAAATGTCCAATCAAAAAAGAAAGGAAAAAAGGATATATTAAAAATTGAAGGAATTGAGCTAAAAAAGGAAGATGTTGATAAAATATCTCTAATATCTCCAGATGTGACCATTAATATCATTAGAAATGGGAAAGTAGTTAAAAAACTTAAACCACAGATTCCAAATGAAATTGAGGGCATATTAAAATGCACAAATCCCAATTGCATAACAAATAAAGAAAAAATTAGAGGAAAATTTAAAATAGAGAGTAAAAACCCATTAAAGATTAGATGCTATTATTGTGAGAAGTTTTTAAATGAAGTGGTTTTTGAATGATAATAATTTAAAGGGATTACTATGGAATTAAAGGGAAGGAGTATATCAAAAGGAATTGCCGAAGGTATAGCAATCGTCTCTAAAAAACCCTTCTCTTTTTTGGGAGGAGTTGATGAAGAGGGCAATATTGTAGATAAAGATAGCGATTTATATGGGCAATCATTGAAGGGAAAAATTTTTGTCTTTCCTTATGGTAAAGGCAGCACTGTTGGTTCTTATGTAATATATGGCTTGGCAAAAAGAGGGATTTTAAAAGGCATAGTTAATAAAGAATGTGAGCCAATAGTAGCTACTGGAGCTATTTTAGGGGGGATTCCGTTAGTTGATAAAATAGATATAGAAAAAATAAAAACAGGAGATAGGATTGTTGTTGATGGAAATAAAGGAGTGGTGAAAGTTTTAAATAAATGAAAGTAATACAAATAATCAAAATTACTTTTAACTTTATTATGTTTTTTTATTTCATCACAAATCCTATTTTTGGGATTAAAAGCTTTTTTGGTGATAATTTATGAGTAGGGAAGCCAATCCATTCAAAAAAATGCCAACAATATTAATGCCTGATGAATTAATGGATAAAGCTTTAAGAAGGGGAGAAAAAGTAGCGAATGAGATGAGAAAGAAAGAATTGCCATGGCTATTGAAAGCGAGGTTTGTAGAGGAACATAAGGTAAGAACTATTGCCTCAGTTGTCTCTGATAATCTACAAAAGGTTATTGACAAAACTCCACCAGTTAGGAAGCTCCCTAAATTTTATCAGGAGATGGTTGAGGTTTTGGTGGGGATAGATGATTTTAAAAAGTCAATGGGAGCGTTTAAATGGGCTTCTGAGTTGGTTAGAAAGTTAGGGAACGAATATGCTAAAAAAATTAGAAGGGCAAGAACCCCACAACAAGCAGGGAAGTTAAGAAAGGAATTTGTTGGCAGGGTTAAGTCAATATTAGAGCAGATACATCCAGAGATGGCATTTATTGCAGTGGCAAGAGAGAAATTAAAGGACTTACCAACCTTTAAAGAGTTGCCAACAGTAGTTATAGCTGGATATCCAAACGTTGGTAAATCAACATTGTTGAAAAAGCTTACTGGGGCAGATGTTGAGATAAACAGCTATCCCTTCACAACTAAGGGCATAAATATTGGTTATATTGAGGGTATTCAAATGGTTGATACTCCTGGGTTATTGGATAGGCCCCTATATGAAAGAAACGATATTGAGTTACAGGCAATTTTAGCTTTAAATTATTTGGCTAATTTAATATTGTTTGTAATTGATGCAAGTGAATTTTGTGGTTATAGTATAGATGAGCAAATAAGTTTGTTGAAAGAGATAAAAGAGCTGTTTAAAGTTCCTGTTGTTGTGGCTATAAATAAAATTGATTTGGTAGATGATAGTAGAGTGAAAGAAATTGAAAATAAATTAAAAGAGGTTGGAGTTGAGGAAATATTAAAAATATCTGCTGATAAAGGTATTGGATTAGATGAGTTGAAAAAATTATTTATTCAGAAGTTCAGAGAGCATAACCTCAACTGAATAAGCCGCTCTTGTAATTCCCATACTTCTTGGGTCTGCATCAGTTCCAACTACATAAAAACTGTCATTTATCTTTGGATAAACAAAAAACTGCCCTATACAGCAAGATGCCTGTTCGGGAACTGCCTTTTGTATATGTAAAAAATCAACTTTGTCAATATCAATGTTTAAATGTTTCTCAATAGCTTCAAATGCTTCATCCTCAGTTTTATTTACAAATGAAACGCCAATTAAAGCTTTATCTTTTGGAGCAAGAGATTTATCATAGTTTGTTATACACTTTGCCCATGCAGGGGGGTCTATCCAAATCTCTGAGCCCCTATATTTTAACGGATTTTTATCTTCATCTATACCAATCCAAACAGTTAAAGAATTTGTGAATTTTATATTTCTTAAATAGTTCTCTAACTTTTTTATTTCTTCAATATTTTTTGCAATATCAGGGAGAGTTCTTGAAGGTGCTGAAAAAATAACAATATCAACATTGTAGTTGTCTTCATTGGTTCCAATAATATAACTATTTTCTTTTACTTTTTCAATTGACAAAACTTCTTCATATTTTATTGTTGTGTTTTTTAGAGAGTTTAATACACAGTTGGTTATTGATTGAATGCCGCCAAGTGGATAGCCATGATTTATATATCTCCCACCACTTACAAATTTTGATATATAGTTTTTAGAACCATCTTTAATAGTTTTTAAAAACCCTTTTGATAATATACTTTTTATCCTCTCAGAATTAATCTTTTTTACCAATATTGATTTCATTGGATTTATCTTAGAATCTTTATAAATAAATGGTAAAATATCCTCCTCGGGAATGTATCCAGCTCCTGTAAATAATCTCCATAATGGAGTGTTTTTCATATCTTTTCCGGTCAAAAAATAAGAGATTGTATTAAAAAATTTTAATGATGTTTCACTCAATCCCAAACTTTCCACAACATCATAAACAGAAGTATCTTTCTCAAATCCCATACTCATTAAATCTATTGCCTTTGTAGTTATCAATATCTTATCCCTATGTGAAACAATTGGTGTTGTTAGCCACTCGTGTAATGAAACAGGAATTTTATATATTTTGTTATCTAACCTTATGTAATAATCCCCATATGGCTTAAAATTTGGAATATAATTTGAATATTTTTTTAACAACCTTATTAAAGGTCCATTATTTAGCATGGTTATTGCATGAACTCCAATATCTACTTGATAGCCATCTATTTTTTCACTTCTACATAACCCCCCTATCTTACCTTTTTCAAATAATATAACTTCATAACCCTCTCTCTCCAAAGATAAGGCACTTAAAAGTCCAGATATTCCACTACCAACAATTCCAACTTTCATGAATACCCCTATTCAACCTTTATTCGTTTTCAATTTCATTTATTAAGTTTAGAGAATCAAGGTCTCCGTATCTATTGGCAATGTCTTTAATTTTTTCGAGGACTTTTGGTTTTTTATTGGTTAATTTTTTCAATTCTTTGCAATATTTTATTATATCCCTATATCCAATCTCTAAGAATTTATTGTTAAATCTTGAAAGCTCATAAGCTAAAAGTCCTCTTAAAACATCTCCTTTTGAGAATAAAAATACAGGATGAATCCAAATTATTATCCTATCTTCATCTTTTTCTACAAAGTTCTCTATTTTATTTACATCCATAAATACGTCGATATAAACTGAGATTTCTTCCTCAACTTCAACATCTTCCAGCAACTCTTCAAGAATCTCATTCATTTTTGTGTCAAACTCTATAATCTTCTCATCTAACTCATCATCATCCAATTCCATCCACTTTAAAACCCTTTCTTTAAACTCTATAGTTGTGTTATTTGATGGGTATATTATTGAATATTCATTTGCCTCAAAATTGTATTCCTTACTTGCCCTTGAAGATAAATTAATTATCATCAAACCATCATCCAAGTTTTTTAAATTGATGCTTTTTAGTTTATATTTTCTCATCTCTACATCAAAATCCTTTAAATTTTCAAAATCATCCAAACTTCTTATATATGCTTTTTCACCATTTTTTCCTTTTAGATAAAATCCCTTAAATTCAATATCTGCCAAATCACTCCTAATTATATCCTTTGAAAATTCATCTAAGTTTCTGTAAATATCAAATAAAATTTTTTGAGCCAATTCCTTTGCTTTCATCTAACCACCTTCTCTTAAATACCATCCTTTATCCTTTATATTTTTAATCATTTTATTGTCAAAAAATCCAATACCCAAAAATTCATTATTTTTGTTAAAAACAGCAATTCTTCCAGTTCCTTTAACTTCTATTATTGATTCTTTAAAGATATCCCTTCCATATAAAAATAAAACCTCTCCTTTTTCATTCACAATAGCATAGTTGTTTATTATGTTGGGAGATATTAAGGTAAAACCCTCTAAGGATAAACGAAACTTTCTCTTAATCTCTCCAAATACATTGCCAACTGAAAATATATCTTGGAAGATATTTAAATTTCTTATCGTTTGTTTATTTGTATAACAAACAGTGAGCCACTTTCCTTCTAAAATTATCAAATTTTCATATTTAAAATTTTTAATAAAATCTTCATCTGTATATCTTCCTAATTCCTCCTTTATCAAATTTAGTTCTTTCTTTTTTAGCCCCCTCACCTTCATAGTTTCACAACAATAATATAATAAAATTTAAGCTTTTTATGGATTATTAAAATAGATAAATTTTATTATTAAAATCTATAATTATAAAAAAGAG
>JBDOKN010000017.1:0-3136 GCA_039833665.1 Methanocaldococcus sp. | reverse complement strand
TTCCTTCTTTTCCAACCCATACAACCGGCTCTAAATGATGAGCTTTAGCCCTAAGCATTCTCTTCATTTTTCCAGTAAGTTTCCTTTTTTGTTCTTCCGTCATAAATATCACCAAAAAATAGTTTTAGTTTTTTGAATGTAAATAACTTTGTTTATTATGTTATTATTTAAAATTAAAAATAGTTAATGGAACACATAAATTTATAAGAAACATAAATCTAAATGTTATCCTATTTATTTCTTTCCTTTCATCGAAATGAATTCCATAACTTTTTTATGAAGTTCTGCAATCATCTTCTTCTTATCTTCCATAAATATCACATCTGATGAGGCGGATACAACCAAATTAAATGCAAATGGAGAAGGAGTAGGCAACTCCAAATAATAAATCTTCCTCTTCTTAATCTTTTTGAAATAATCTAAGGCGTTATTAATATCTAAGCTATCCTCTAAAATCTCCCTTACCGTCTCTCTATATAAAGGATGATTGACTTCTTTGCAGTATTTTAAAAGCATCTCGGCATTAAACTGCTGTCTATCAACACTAATCTTTCTATTCATATACCTCCTTAAAATCATAAAGCCCCTTGTAGCAACATGCCTAAACCTTCTCTTTAAAATTTCACTCCTCTCTATACTTTCTTTCACATTTTTAACAATATCCAAGTTGAAGAGTTCTGTTATATCTGCTCTCTTTATCTTTCTATTTTTAGGAAGTATTAAAGCGAAGCCATAATCATTTACTGAAATTCTAACATTACACTTTTTTATTTTTGAAATATAATTAGCAAAAGCTCTTGCTAATGCCTCATTAGCTCTCCTCCCAGCTACAAAATGAAATATATAATATCTTCTCTTTTCTTCTTCAAAACTCTCTATCAATGCCTTTTCATCGTCTGGCACTATTGCAAAGCTGTTCTGCTCATCTATGTAGCTTTTAATTGCCTTGGCTGTTTTCTCATCTATATCATATTTTTCTTTAATATCTTTAACATTTGAACATAAAACTTCCTTTCTAAATTTTTCAATATCTAAAGCCAAGTCATAAGCTAATGGTAATTGCTCAGAAAACCATGCTGGGATTGTTGGCTTTTCATCAAAAACTTCCTTAACCCTAATTTTATTTCCTCTACCTCCTAAGTATTTATAGGTTTTACCTCCCAAAACAAAAATATCTCCCTTCATTAACTTTTCAGCAAACTCCTCCTCAACCTCCCCAACATATTTACCATCAGCAATAACATCAACCGCTGTCTCATCAGGAATAGTTCCAACGTTCATGTAGTATATAGCCCTAACACTTTTCCCTCTCTTTCCAAATTTGTTGTCTTTAAGCCAAATTTTTGCATAGACGTTTTTCTCCTCTATACCCCCAGATAAATAATTTAAAACATCTAAAAAATCTTTTTTACTTAAATCTTTATATGGGTATGCCTTTTTAATTAGATTATAAGCTTCATCAACATCCCAAACCTTCTCCAATGCCATTCCAACCAAATGCTGAGCCAAAACATCCAAACAGTTTTTTGGAATATAAACTTTATCTATCCTCCCAATTTTTGCATCATAAGCTAAAACAACATTCTCTACCAAATCATCCCTATCAAATGGAATTATAATTCCCTTACTTTTTTCATGCAATCTATGCCCACTCCTGCCAATTCTTTGTAGAGCTCTTGAAACACTCTTTGGTGAGCCGAGAAGGATAACTAAGTCGATGCTCCCAATATCTACCCCAAGTTCAAGTGATGTACTAGATATTACAGCTTTTAGCTCTCCTTTTTTTAATTTCTCCTCAACTTCCAACCTATGCTCTCTACTTAAAGATGAATGGTGTGTTTCAACCTTCTCAATACCCAACTGCTTCAAATAAAACGCTACTCTCTCAGTAGCACTTCTCGTGTTTGTAAATATTAAGGTTGTTTTATGCTCTTCTATAAGTTTTTTTAATAAATTATAGAGATTTTTACTAATCTCCTCAGAGGGAGTGTATATAAAATCATCCACTGGGGAGATAACCTTTATCTCAATATCTTTTTTATAACTAACATCTACGATATAGCAATCCCTTCCATTACCAACTAAAAATTTAGCAACCTCAGTTAATGGGTAGATAGTTGCTGATAAACCAATTCTTATAAAGTTGGCTATCCTATTCAACCTTTCCAATGAAAGTGAGAGATGAACTCCTCTTTTGTTTGTCAATGCATGGATTTCATCCACTATCACATATCTAATGCCACTCAATAATTGGGAAAACTTTGGTGAATTTAAAGCTATTGCCAAAGATTCAGGAGTTGTTATTAAAATATGAGGGGGCTTTTTTAACATCTTTTGTTTTTGCGAGCTTGTTGTATCGCTCGTTCTCACTGCCACTCTAATTTCATCCAACTCTATATTTAATTCCTTAGCAACTTCATAAATCTCTTTTAACGGCTCTTTTAAATTCCTCTCAATATCGTTGTTTAAAGCCCTTAATGGAGATACATAGAGAATATAAATTCTATCTTCTAATTTATTTTCCATTGATAACTTTATTAACTCATTTATTCCAGCTAAAAAGGCAGATAATGTTTTTCCACTTCCAGTTGGTGAGCAAATTAATACATTTTTACCTTCATGAATCTCCTTAATGGCATATCTTTGTGGTGGTGTAAAACTTTTATATTTTTTTCTAAACCATTCTTTTACTGGTTTTTCTAAAATTTCATAAATTTCCTCATCAGAACACTCTTTTTTTAAATACTCTATTTTTCCCATAATCTCCCACTTCTGTAAATGTTGAATCTCCCATTTCTTGCAAAACCAATTAATAGGATGTTATTTTCTTCTGCCAAATTAATAGCTTTGTCTGTTGGTGGGGACTTTGAAATAATAACATTTAAACCACTATTTACAGCTTTTTTAACAATTTCATAATGGATTCTTCCACTGTATCTTAATATCAATTCATTTAAGTTGTAATTGTTTAATATTGCATAGCCGATAACTTTATCAACAGCATTATGTCTCCCAATATCTTCGACAAAAATTATTTTATTTCCTTTTAAATCAAATAATGAAGCCCAGTGAAAACTTCCAGTTATTTCCCAATATTTAGCTTTTATTTCATAAGAAATTATTTTCCTCAGAGTTT
>JBDOKN010000016.1:0-7247 GCA_039833665.1 Methanocaldococcus sp. | reverse complement strand
ATAACAATGTTAAGAAAATTATAATACAGAAAGACGATGAATACATCTACATATACCCGTTAAAATTTCACAATGAAAATTTATATGTTGTTATAGAGTCAAAAATTATGCTTGAAATTGTAGAAGAGAGAGAGATTCTTAAAAAGATATATAACGTCCTTAAAAAGTATTTTACAAATATTGAATCTATAGAAAAAGAAATCTCTGAAGAAAAGTTGTTATCAAGTATTTAATTTTTAAAACTTTTAGATTGGCAATATTGTCCCTCTAACAGGGACAAAGGTTGGTATCTTTAATGTCTTCCATATGGTCATTGCAAATGATAAAGATTGATACCTCTCCCCATGCATAACTATTGCCTTTTCTGGTTTAGGAATTTTTTTTATATACCTAACTAATGAATTATAATCACCATGAGCAGAAAATTCTATTTTGACAACTTTTCCCCTTATAGGAATTTTATTTTTAAATGGTTGGATTTCTTTAGCTCCTTCTTCCAATTCTCTCCCCAAAGTTCCTTCTGCCTGATAACCAGTTAATATGAGTTTATTTTTTGGGTCTTTTAATAACTTTAAATATTTTAATACAGGTCCTCCCTGAACCATCCCTGAAGTTGAAACAATAATACAGGGCTCTTTATTAAATACTAAGCTTTCATCTGCCTTCTTTATCTCACCAAATGGATTAATTCTATTCTCAACCATATTTTTTATTTTTGGATTTAGCCAATTTATATAGCTCATATAAACAGCAGTAGCATGAATTAGAGAGCCATCAGTGTATATAGGCACTTCCTTTAAGTTTCCACTCCTCATATAGTTGTTTATAATCAGCAATATTTCCTGAGCCCTACCAATTGCAAAGACCGGAATTATTACCTTTCCTCCATTTTCTATTGTTTCGGATATTTCCTCGATTAACTGCTTTTCCAAAGTTTTTCTCGCTGGTTTTATATCTAACGGAGAGCCATAAGTAGATTCTATAATTAAAACATCAATCTCATCAATATCCGTATCTGCTGGAAGTAATGTTCTTGAAACTCCCTCGTTTATATCTCCAGTATAGAGAATTTTTCTCCCATCCACTTCTAAATATATGGAAGCACTTCCCAATATATGCCCAGCATTGTAAAATTTAAATTTGATGTTTTCAGTTATCTGCCTCTCCTCATAATAATTTAAACATTCAATATTTTCCATTGCTTGCTGAATATCTTCTTCTTTATATGCTTTTGTTAAATTTAAAGTGTCCCTCCAAGTTATAAACATTAAGTCAGCTGTTGGATGTGTGCAATAAATCTTTTTAAATTTATAAAATGGGATAGCTCCACAATGGTCTAAATGTGCATGAGAGACAATAACCGCATCTACTGCTTTATCATCTATTTTTGGAATCTCACCAGTATCTGGCGTCATCCCACAATCCAATAAAACTCTTCCTTTTTGTGTTTCTACCTCAACACAACTCATTCCAATCTGCTGACAACCACCATGAAACTTTAATAAAACCATAACTACCATCCCAAAAAATTTATATATATTTTATTTGGATAAATCCTATTACCCTTTAAGGCAAAAGAATAAGAAACTAAAATTTAGTGAAAAAACTATTTGGTTGCCAATTAATTAATAATTAACAAAAGAACCTAAGCGTTGCCATCTTCCTATCAAAAAATATGTAAATTAAAATTTGAGGTATCACAACCATTATATGGTGAGTTCTACTTATATCTATTTTATTTTTTAAATCTTACTATAAAAGGGATTGGTGAATATAATGGAACATAGACATGTCATTTCCGCGTTAGTTTTGAATAAACCAGGAGTATTGCAGAGAATTTCTGGATTATTTACAAGGAGAGGGTTTAATATTTCAAGCATCACCGTTGGAATAACGGAGAATCCACAAATTTCAAGGGTTACAATAGTTGTTAATGGTGATGATAAGATATTAGAGCAAGTTGTTAAACAACTCAACAAATTAATTGATGTTATAAAGGTTAGCGAGTTAGAGGAAAAGAAATCCGTTCAAAGAGAACTCTGCCTGATAAAGATATATGCACCAACAGAAAGTGCAAAATCACAAGTTATTCAATATACAAGCATATTTAGAGGAAATGTTGTTGATTTAAGTCCCGAATCTCTAATTGTGGAAATAACAGGTAGTGAAGATAAAATAAACGCGTTCATTGACTTAGTTAAACCATTAGGTATTAAGGAGATGGCAAGAACTGGAATAACCGCATTAGCAAGAGGTCCAAAGGTCTTAAAGCCAAAAAGCTAACGTTATTATTTTAGTATTATTTTATGAAATTTAATTTTAAAAACAAGTGTTTTTGGGTGAAGAAGATGGATGATGTTAAAATGAAATGTGGTTTGGAAATACACGTTCAAATAGATACCAAATCAAAATTATTTTGTAATTGTTCGACAAATTATTTAGATGCAGAACCAAACACAAATGTTTGCCCTGTTTGTTTAGGTTTGCCTGGGGCAAAGCCACTCCCACCAAATAAAAAGGCGGTAGAAGTTGCCATAATGGTCGCAAAGATGCTCGGTTGTAAGATAGTTGTCGATAAAGACATATACTTCCAAAGAAAGCATTACGACTATCCTGACTTACCAAGCGGTTATCAGAGAACCTCAACGCCTATTGGAATAGATGGGGAGTTTATGGGCATTGGAATACACGAGGTTCATTTAGAGGAAGACCCTGGACAATACAACCCAAGTTTTGGGATAGTTGATTATAATAGAAGTGGAACGCCATTAATTGAGATTGTTACAAAACCAGATATAAAAAGCCCAGAAGAAGCGAGAGAGTTTTTAAAGCAATTGATGACATTATTTAGATACCTTGGATGTTTAAGAGGAGAAGGAACAATGAGGGCTGATGTAAATATTTCTATTGAATACATGGGCGTTCGAGGAAATAGGGTTGAAGTTAAAAACATCAACTCAATTAAAGGGGTCTATAAAGTTTTAAAATATGAACTAATTAGGCAAAAAAATATTATTAAGAGAGGGGGAGAGGTTAAGAGAGAAACAAGGGCTTTCTTAGAGAGTCAGATGATAACCAAGGCAATGAGAAGTAAAGAGACAGCAGAAGATTACAGATATATTCCAGACCCAGACATTCAGCCAATTGTTATCTCTGAAAAATGGGTTAAAGAAATAGAGGAAAAGATGCCAGAAACTCCTTTAGCTAAAAGGAAGAGATTTGTTGAGGAATATGGTATAGATGAAGAAGATGCCAAGGTGTTAGTTTCTGACTTAGATATGGCTGAGATGTTTGAGGAGGTTGTTAAATCCTTAGGGGTTAGTAAGGAGAACGTTGATTTAGCCGTAACTTGGATTAGAAATGAATTAAGAAGAAGTTTGCAGTATCACAAAGTAGATTTATATGAGAGTGGAGTTAAGGCAGAGCATATAGTTGAACTTATAAAACTTATTAAGGATGAAGTTGTATCTCAAAAGATTGCTAAGGAGATAGTTGATTTATTGGTAATAAATAGAGGGAAGAAAACACCAAAAGAGATTGTTGAAGAGCTTGGATTAACTGTAATTAAAGATGAAGATGCATTAATTAAGGCAGTTGAAGAGGCAATTAAAAACAATCCAAAGGCAGTTGAAGATTATCTAAGTGGTAAGAAAGAGGCGTTAAACTTTTTAATGGGGCAGGTGATGAGATTAACAAGGGGAAGGGCAGAGCCAAAGAGAGTTATTGAGTTATTGAAAGAGAGATTAGATAAATAATTTAATTTTTTATTTTTAGATTTTATTTTTTGTGGTTATTTTTATTTATTTTTATTTTAGGTGAGAATAATGGCAGACCTTGATAAAAAATTAATAGAAATCTTAGATATTTTATCAAAATCAAAAGAGCCAGTAGGAGCTAAGATTATAGCCAAAGAACTCAATAAGAGAGGTTATAAAATTGGGGAGAGAGCTGTTAGATACCACTTAAAGTTATTGGATGGAATGAAGCTAACAAAAAAAGTTGGATATGCTGGAAGAGTTATAACTGAGAGAGGTTTGGAGGAGTTAGAGAAGGCAAATATATCTTATAGATTGGGAAGCATATATTCAAACATATTAGAAAAAACAATATCTGCCAATTATAAGTTTGGCTATGTAGTTATCAATAGATGTCAAGTTTATACAGATTTTAACGATGTTTTAAAGACAATAAAAAGCGTCTATGAATCTGGCTTGACTGTTGGTGATAGAGTAGGAATTATAGATAGAGAAAAATTTGTTGAGATAAATACCCTCTGTTCATTAAACTTTGATAACATACTTTTACAGAATGGTATCTTTCCAATTCATGTATGTGCTGGAATTGTTAAGTATGAAGATGGAGAGCCAGTAGAATTTAAAGAAGTTATAAAATATAAATCCACATCAATAGACCCTCTAAGGGCATTTATCGAAAAGAAAGAAACTGACGTTATAGGGATTATAGATAATGGAGAGGGTTATCTACCAGCAAACTTTAGATGCTTTGGAATTGAATTTTTAGAAAGATTTAAAAGTATTTTAGAAAAAGATGAGTTAAAGTGTATAATTAGTTATGGAACGGAAAATGTTCTTGGATTGGATGTTGGGGATGACAAAGTTGGTGTTGCCTTGATTGGCGGATTAACACCAATAGCTCCATTTGTTGAAAACAACTACTGTGTTGAAATATCTCCAATGTCATCAATTGTTAGATTAGAATCTCTCCATAAAATTAAAAAGAATCCAAGAGAAATTATAACAAAAAAGGCAAATATAAGAATAAAAACTGCCCTATCAAAGATGTTCAATGCCATGGCAAAAGTAACCTATGACATAGAGGAAAGAGATGGAAATGTGGTTGTAAATACTGCATTTATTGAGAAAAAGCATATTGATGAAGCTCTGGATTTATTGAAAGAGGCATATAAAAAAGGTTTGGGAATATCTGATAGATTCGGAATTATTGAAGAAAATGATAAGATAAAAATTCAAACAATCTGTGCAGTAACCTTGGATGGAATATTTTTAAGAAATTCAATTCCTGTTATTCCAAGATATGGTGGAGTTTTGGAGATAACTGAAGATAATGAGAGGTTTATTGATATAATTGGATACGATGGTTCATCATTAGACCCTCATGAAGTTTTCTTTAATTCTGTTGATTGTGAAAAAACATTTTTAGCTGGATTTAGAGAAGTGCATAGAGTAGCAAGAGAAAGGTTAGAAGAAGTTTTAAAAGAATTAAATTGGAATGGTGTTAAAGCCATAGGAGAGCCAAATAATGAACTTTATGGTATTAACGTAAATAAGGATATGTGTGGAGTAGTAACAACAGGGGGAACAAACCCCTTAGTATTATTAAAAGAAAACGAAATACCCATTGAGCTGAGAGCAATGCATGAAGTTGTTAAATTTTCAGATTTGAAAGATTATAAAGATATCTAAAATATCTTTATTTTTATTTAAATATTCTCATTAAAGAAGTGGGGCTGAACGAAGTGAAGCCCCGCTCGGGTATTCCAATAGGGGTTTCCCCTATGGGTTGCTATATTTTCAGATTTGAAAGATTATAAAGATATTTAAACTTTAAAAGCTAATTTTATGGACTCAACAATTGCATCTATTATATAGTCATCATCAACCCTTTCAGCATCCCTTGATGTTAAATCAATTCTTAAACTTTTACTCGCTCCAGGCATACCAGCCACAGTTATAGTTATTATTCCATAATTTTCTAACAAATTAAATCCAATTTCAATGAGCTTTTTGGTATTTATATTATCATCTTTATAAACCCTTTTTATTACAAATCCAGTTGGTGTTCTTTCATAAACAATATTTATGTTGTTATCCACTACTTTAAGCTCCTCATTTAATTTTTCAATCTTAGATAAATCAAAGTTTTTAGCTCTTTCAAAAGCTTTTTTAATTCTCTCCAAACTAAAGTTTTCTAAAGCCCTATACATTCCAGCTAATAAAGGAGGTTGTGCCTCTAAGCCAAACTTAGTTCCTTCAATATATATTTTATCAACAAGTTCCTTTTTTCCAGCCAATAAGCCCCCTCTTGGGCCCTCCATAAGTTTATCAGTGCTTGTAACTACCAAATCAGCTCCCAATTTTAATGCTGGAGGTTGGTTAAATAGCAATCTAACTCTTGCTCCAGAAGCATCATCAACAAAAACAATACATCCCTTATTTTTGGCTGTGTTAATAACTTTTTTAAAGTTTTCAATTTCAATAACCTTTAAATCCATCGTTGAACCGGTAATAATAACTAAGGTATCTTTATCTATTCTATTTAAAATATCTTCTACCTTATCAGATTCAAAATATTCTGCACTAACAATTTTACAACTTCTCTCTATTGAAGGATGTCCTGGAAGTTCTGGAAGATAGTGAATAACCTTTTTTGGTTTTAATGCTAACATGGTGGCTAAAATTGCCGAAGAAGTCCTATTAAAACCAACACATTTATCACCTTCATCCCCACCCAAATGTTTAAGCCCATGTTCATTAACCTTCTCTGCAAAGTAGGACGCTCCAATGTAAGTATTTAATAAAGCTTTATCTTTTTCATCTATTAAAAATCCTCCAGACAATCCACTTAAATCATATAATGCATCCCTACCACTTTCATTTAATATTTCTAAGATAATTTTTCTTGCTTTCTCTAACCTCAAAAACTCTTCATAGTCAGAGAGCATTAAATCACCAAATCAAGTTTATAAAATTTAAAGTTTAAAATGAAAATAAAAGAATAATAAATTATCCAGCTCCACAGGCATCTCCTAAATCCAAATCCATTACCTTTCCTTCTTCTAATTCCTCTTTTTCTAATTTCTTAACAACTTCATCAATATCTTCTTTTCTTTCAGTTATCTTTGACTTATCAATAACTCTTAATAGATGAGGCCTATACATTAAATTGTTATCTAACACAACCCAAATATCTCCGTTTTCATCTTCCTTTATATCTACAACTCTCCCCTTTGTCCCAGTATTTATATAAACTACATAATCTCCAACTTTAATATTAATCTCATCCATATCTTCCACACCCCTAACATTTTACAATAATCATCTCTTCATGATATATTAAATAACTACTCATTTATTCAATTATTGTTCTAATCCTAAAAACATTACATATAACAACCTCCTACTATAGGATGCAATTGAAACAGGGCTTACGCAGGGCAAGTGTTTTATTGAATATATGATGCCCTCAAGGGCATCAAAATTCCAAAT
>JBDOKN010000015.1:0-6287 GCA_039833665.1 Methanocaldococcus sp. | reverse complement strand
CCTAAATTTTGGAGAGTTTCAACAACAACATCCTTCATCTTCTCAATACCGTAGTTAAATATTTGGACTGTTGCTATGTCGTTGTATTTATCAATAACTAAGCCATTCAGCCAGTCAGATTGAGTATAAACCATCCTATATGTGTCTTTAAAACCCAACTTTAATCTGTATTCGTTTGCTTTAATTATCTTATCTTTTATATAATTTTCACCTAACTCTTCCTTTCTTAAAGTCATTATCCTAACTTCTCTTGGATTTTTAAATCCCCTACCTAAAAATTTCCCTCTCTTTGAATAGACATCAACAACTTCTCCAATCTCAACACTATCAAAGTCCTCTTTATTTAAAATATTGTCCCTTGGAATGATTAAATTTCCCTTCTCTATTGCTGAATACCCACCAAAATCAACATATAACTTTATTGTCATAATTAATTCACCATATTTTTGTTTTTATTTTTCTCCTTTTTTATCTTCTTTTAGCTTTTCAGTATATCTACACTTTGGATAGTTAGAGCAACCAATGAACTTTCCAAACTTTCCATCTCTAACAATTAAATCCCCTCCACATTTTGGACATTTTCCTACAACCTCTTTTTTATTTACTGGTTCTGTGTATTTACACTTTGGATAATTTAAACAACCATAAAATGCTCCATAAATTCCCTTCTTTAAAATTAGCTTAGCTCCGCACTTTGGGCAAATCCTATCTTCTTCTTTAACTTCTACCTGTTTTAAAGGACATTCTGGATTAATACAAACTTCTCTATCACCAATTTTTAAAATGGGGGACTTACAAGCTTCACAAACTTTGTTCGGAATTTTTATTCTACCTTTATCTGGTAAGGAGTATTTTACATCACATTCGGGATAGTTAGAGCATCCAACAAACCTGCCTTTTTTATGTCTTATTAAAATTAAATCCCCTCCACATTTTGGACATTTCCCAACGATTTTTGCTTTTTTATTTGTAGCATCTAAGTTTTTGATAAGGTAGATTCCAATATCTTCCTCTTTCTTTTTAAATTCTTCTAATATTTTTCTCAATCTTTTTTCTGCTTCTTCCAAAACATCGTCCTTTTTAATTTTTCTAAACTGTATTTTCTCTAACTTCTCTTCCAAATCCCTCGTCATCTTTTCGTCAATAATTTCTGGACAGAATCTTTTTAGTGTTTCAATTACTGAAATACCTAAGTCAGTTACTTTTAAAGAACCATCATCAATAACATAACCTCTTTTTATTAATTTATCTACAACCTCTGCCCTAGTAGCTTTTGTTCCAAGCCCTTTCTTCTCTAATTCCTTAATTATGCTTGCAACAGTGTATCTCTTTGGTGGTTGCGTCTCTTTTTTAGTTATTGTTATCCTTTCAACTTTAATTATGTCATTTTTCTTTAATTGAGGTAACTCAACTTCATCAAATTTTGGAAAGTGATAAATTTCATGCCAGCCCTCTTTTACCGTCCTTGAACCAGATAACTTAAATATCTCTCCCTTAATGTCAATTTTTATGTTTAAATACTCCCTCTCCGCATTATCCCAGAAAGCAGATAAAGTTCTTCTTGCAATTAAATCATAAACCTTCCTTTCCTTCTCTGAAAGCTCTTCTTTTGGAATATCTACAATGTGTATGGCTGGATGTGCTGGGTCTTCCTTTTTACCTTCAACTGGTTTTAAATTCTCTTTTAAAATTCTCTCAGCCCATTTTCCATAAACAGGATGCTCTTTTATTATATTTAGAATATCTTCCAAATATTTCCTATCTTTTGGAAGTTTTTGAGAGCTTGTTCTTGGGTACGAACAAATCCCCATTTCATAAAGCTTTTGAGCTATTTCTTGCGTTTCCTTTGGAGATATCTTAAAATAACTATATGCCTCTCTCTGTAAAGTTCCCAAGTCAAAAGGAGGGAGAGGTTTTAACCTTCTTTTTGTCTTCTTTATTTCTACAACTTTACCAAATTTTTCATCTTTTATTTTTTCATAAACACTTTTTGCCTCTTTTTCATCCCAAAATTTCTCTTTCTCGTGGATTGCCTTTAAATTATCTTCTAACAATGCCTCAATAATCCAATACGGTTTTGGGATAAATTTTTTAATTTCCAACTCTCTTTCAGTCAAAAAAGCCAGTGCAGGACCTTGAACTCTACCAATACTCATCGTCTTCCATCTATTCACAGCTCTTATGGCATTCATCAAAGCCCTTGATAGATTTATACCAAAATACCAATCTACAATATGCCTACTCTCCCCCGCCTCAACTAATCCATAATCAATCTCGTCAGGATTTTCAAATGCCTTAACTATCTCTTTTTTTGTTAAGGATGAGAATCTCATCCTCTTTGCTCTCTCCCTACCACAACAGTATTTTAATGCATGATAACCTATTAACTCCCCTTCAATGTCCCAATCAGTTGCTATATAAAATTCATCTGCCTCTTTTGATAGTTTTTTTAATGCTTTTATGTATTTATTAACATATTCCTTTCCCTTCTCAACACTTGCAGGCACCCACTTTATATCAAAAACAGGATATGAGCCAAATTCTTTATTATCTTTTTCAACCAAAGTGAAGAGATGTCCAACAGCACTTGCAACAATAATTTTTTTCCCATCTCTCTCTAATTCATAGTATGGAACTCCATCAATACTCTTTTTCTTTGGTTTGCCTAAGGCACTTGCTATTTTTTTGGCAACACTTGGCTTTTCACAGATTATTAAGGCAGTCATAATTTCAGCCACACCATATCTAAATGAATAATTATTATAGTAGCTAATTGATATAAACATAGTTCTTCAAAAATATTTTATAATGCAGTAAATGTATTAATGAACTTTTAATTTAAACTATTTCCATTAGGAAACTTAATAAATTTTATTCACTTTTGAAAAGAACTATAAATAGTTTAGGGGATTCATATGGCGAATGATATTTTAGATATTATAACCTTAACAACGGACTTTGGAAATAACGAGGGATATGTTGGAGCTATGAAAGGCAGAATTTTAAATATTTTAAAAAATCACAATAAAGATGCAAAAATAATTGACATATCTCATGAGATAAATCCATTTAACATATATCATGGAGCTTATGTTTTATTAACAGCCGTTCCATATTTCCCTCCTTCGGTTCATGTTGCAGTTATAGACCCAACGGTTGGGAGTGAGAGGAATTCAATAGTTGTTGAAACAAAAAGTGGGCATTATTTGGTTGGTCCAGATAACGGGGTATTTACTTATGTGGTTGAAAAATTGGGGATAAAGAGAATTATTAAAATTGATGAAGAAAGATATGACCCATCTTCAACATTTCATGGGAGAGATGTTTATGCTGTTGTAGGGGCTGAGATTTTAATTAATAATGGCTATGATGGCGAGAAGTTAAATAATATTGTAAAATTGGACAATGAAAAGAAGAGGGTTATACATATAGATAGGTTTGGGAATATAATAACAAACATAAAAAAGGATGAAATTACATTTAAATATTATGATACAATAATGATAAAGATAAGGCATAAGAATGGCATTGAAAAGATTATAAAATGCAAATTTGTTAAGTCCTATTTTGAGGAAAAAAACAACTTTGTATGCTTAATAAATAGTGAAGGATTCTTAGAGATATCCAAATTTATGGATAATGCATCAAAGTTGTTAAATGTTGATTACTTAGATGAGATTGAAATAATCAAAAAATAAAATAAATAAAAATTTAGGATTATGGCATGCTTTTGGCATATAATTTTCCAAAGTAGTATGCATAAACTAATGCTACATAAAATCCCAATATTGCCCCAATTATCCATCCAATAAATGGAATAACTGAAATAACCCCCACTATTAAGCTTAAAACTATCACAACAATGTAACAAACAATGTACTCACCAAACACTGATTTTATTCTATTGGTTATTTCACCAAATTCAAATGCCGCCCCAAAATTATCCTTAGCAACATAATTTGCAAGAGCCATAGGTATAGCAAATCCAAATATTATTATCAATATCCCTCCAATTAATGTCCCCGCAATATTCAAACCTCTGTGTCCCATACTTATAAATATCATCATAACTATAATTGGAATTATCAAATATATCGCAGATATGATAATTCCAACTAAACCCCTTATAAACTTAGAGCCAAAGTTATCCCATTCTGGAAGAGATTCTTTACCACTTATGACCAATTTCATCACTTCCAAAGAATACCCATAGCTTATAAAATTTACTATTGGGACAATATTTAATATTCCTCCAATAATAACTTTTTTAGTCCAATCTTTATCTTTCATTGGAAATTTTAGCCCTTCCGATATATCCATATTTTCACCCAAACATATATTTACAATAACTATTATTTGATTTTAAATGTTTATATAGTTTATTGTTGGTGAGATTATGAAGATTAGGGGAATCTGTTATAGATGTGGAGCTGAAGATGAGCTTATAGATGGACTCTGCCCAATTTGCTATGCTCAAGAACATCCATTAATTGAAGTTTCAGATAGGGTTGAGGTAGAAGTTTGCCATCTGTGTGGTTCTTACAAAAGAAAGATATGGCAAACACCAAAGAGTGAGGAGGCATTTGAGATATTGAACGAAATTGCCTACTATGCAACAAAAGATGCCATTAAAAAGAAAAGTGTTATGGTTGATGTTGAAATTTATCCTGAAATTACACAACTTCCTGGAGGAAAGAGGAGTAAGTTAATTATTCCAGTGCATATTGTAGCTAAGGGAAGATTGCCAGGAGAAAAAGAGGATAGGGTTTATGAGAAAGATATTGAAGTGCATTTAAAAATGGTTCAATGTCCAAGATGTTCAAGATTCATGTCTAACTATTATGAGGCAACCTTACAAGTTAGAGCTATGAATAGGTATTTAACTGAAGAGGAGAGGGAAGAGTTGGACAACTTTGTTAGGGAAGAGTTGGCTAAAAGATTAAAGAAGGATAGGATGGCATTTATATCAAAATTTATCCCACAAAAGGAAGGTTTAGATTATCAACTTGGTTCTGTTGGGGCGGCGAGAAATATTGCCCAAAGAATTAAGGAGAAATATGGAGGAAAAATAACTGAGACAGCGACATTAGTTGGGGTTGATAGGGATAGTGGGAAAGAGCTTTATAGGGTAACAGTATCTGTAAGAATTCCAGAGTATAAAGTTGGTGATGTTGTCGAGTATAAAAATAAACATTATGTAGTTTCTGCAATAACTGAAAATAAGGTTTATATGAAATCTATTGATTATAAAAGAGAAAAAATTGGATTACCTTGGCATATTGCTGAAAAAGAGACAAAAATGGCAAAAAAGAAGGATGAACTGGATACTGCAACGGTTATAGCTACAACTCCAACCATTATGGTTATGGATGATAAGAGCTATGAGGTTTATGAGTTTGATAATATTGGGAATGTGGAGATTAAAGAGGGCGATAAAGTTAAGATATTTAAAAAAGAAGGAGTTTCTTATTTGGTAAATAAAGTAGAAGAAAAGGATAAACAATAATTTTGGTGATGTAGTTGATTAAATTAGAGATAGATAAAAGGGCTTATCATTCAATAAAAAATTTTTCACGATTGGTTTATACAAAGGCGGTAAAAAACAAGGAAGATTTACCAAAAAAAGAGGAAATTGTTACTTTAACATATAATGGAAAATTTGTTGCTAAGGCATTGTATAATCCAAAGTCAGTAATATTAAAGATTTTAACAACAAAAGATGAGGAAATTGATTATGATTTCTTCTACAAAAGAATATTAAATGCAAAAATTTATAGAGAAGATATTTTAAATTATAAAAACACTTACAGGTGGATTTATGCAGAAGGGGATGAATTGCCAACAATAATATTTGATAAATACAATGAGCTTGGAGCTATGCAGTTGATGTCAAAACTCATTGAAAAGGAGTATTTAAAAGATATTGTTGATATCTTATTTGAGTTATCTGACTTAGAGACAATATATGTAAAGAGGGGAAAGAAAGGAGAAAGAATTAAAGATAAAATTTTTGGAGATAAAGAGAAATTTGAAACAATTATTCAAGAGGGAGAGGCAAAGTTTAAAGTGAATGTTAAAGGGCATAAAACTGGCTTTTTCTTAGACCAGAGGGAGAATAGGTTAGAGATAGAGAAGTTTATAAAAGAGGGAGATAGGGTTTTAGATGTTTGCTGTTACACTGGTGGTTTTTCAGTTCATGCAGCGATAAGAGGGGCTGAGGTTGTTGGAGTTGATTTATCTAAAAAAGCCCTAAAATTGGCAGAGGAAAACATGGAACTAAATAATAT
>JBDOKN010000014.1:0-3698 GCA_039833665.1 Methanocaldococcus sp. | reverse complement strand
ACCACATGTATAATTCCTCATCACCAAGAGAAATTAGAGTTGTGGGAGAAAATAATGTTGTTTTACCTTATTGGGTTCAGACATGGAGAGAAGGTGATAATGAGGTATCGATAATATGGGTTAGAGCTAAGAGAGATGATTTAATTGATAATAGTAAATTAAGAATCGTCTATAATTCAACTACTCCAGTAGACAGACAGAATCCTGAAAATACGTTTCTATTCTTTGATGATTTTAATTACTTTGACTCAGATAAATGGGAATCTTCTGGACAGTATATTATAAACAATGGTAAAATAACGGTAATTGCAGGAGCAGGTTCAAGCGTATATACAAAACAAATTTATGGAACTGATTATGAATTAATGTTTAGAGCTAATTTTACATTACCAAATGCTTCACAATCCATAGGTTTCTTTAGAGAACTTAGTGATTATATGGGAGTGGGATGGGTAAATAAAAATGAATGGGCTGGAAGTAAGATATATTTATATAATGGAAGTGGTAGCGGGTATTTTAACGGAACAGATGCCATATGGAACAATTTTTATATATATGACATTATGAGAAACGATGATGGGAGTTTATATGGATATATTAGATACGACAATCTATCTCCAATAAAAGTTTTTAACCCTACAATTAAATATTATCCACAGTCGTCAGATACTTCACCTTATCCAATTTCAATAAATGCCATTCCTCCAACTAATAAAACATCAAACACTAATGTTACAGTAGATTGGATATTTTTAAAGGATATAAATAACATAGAAGTAACGAATATTGGAGAAGAAGAAAATATTGAATATAAAGAAGAAAAACCAAAAACATTTACTGGAACTATATACTATGGAGACCCTACCCAATATACTTGGATAAACAATGGTTCTTATTCTATAATTGGATTATTTACTAATAAAACAGATAGTTGGGGTTCTGTTGGTTATAAACCATTAATAGAAGAGGATTAAATTTTTATCAATTTAGTTGCTTCAACCATATTTTTTAATTTATTAAAAGCTATATCTATTGGCAATAACCTCATTCCACAATCAGGGTCTATTAAAATATTCTCAGATAAATTTTTATTTAAATTTTCATTATTTTTTAGAATTTCTAATCCTTCCTCTATCAAGCTCTTTATCTCTTCAACACTTTCAACTTTCTTAATTTTTGTATTTACACAACCAAAGCCAACTTTCTTCTCTATACTTTCTAAAATATCCAAATTTTTTTTATTTGAAGCAAATTCATGGTCTAAAATATCCACATTAAATTTATTTAGCTCATCAATAATATTATAAACATTCCCACACACATGCATGGCAAATTTAACATTTAACCCCTCAACTATTATATTTATTGCCTTTCTTGCAACATCAAAATCATACAATCCAGTAGATAATATCGGTTCATCAATCTGTATTATTGGGACATGGTTTTTTATCGTCTCAACTTCCTTTCTAAGGGCTTTGGCAATATCATATATTAGATTTTTATCTTTATTGTCTGAATAATAACTCTCAACTCTAACAGATGAGGCAATTGTGCAAGGCCCTGTAATAATTCCCTTAACTTTAACATTAGGATTGAGTTTTTTAGCTATACTTTTAGCGTATAAAATATCTTTTAAAGTTATTGGCTTTATAAACTCTACTTTACCTATAACCTTTTTTCCATCAAAACCATACATGTTGTTTGTGAAAATTTCGACCATATCTCCTCTAACCTGTCCATCACTTATGATTTCAATTCCTGCCTTAACTTGGTCTTTAACAGCTTTCTCTATGGCATATTTATATTCATCATACAAGCCAAATACTTTTTTTACCTTATCTAAGAATGTTTCTTCCTTTTTAACTACTGGATAACTGCCAACAACTGTTGTTATCATTGCCACCACCAGAATTTTATAAATTATGGATTATTAATAAATCTCCTTATCAGTTATTTAACATTTTATAGGAAGTGAAATCATGAAGGTTAGGGTATTGGATGCTTCAGCCATCATTCATGGATACAACCCAGCTATAGAGGAGGGGGAACATTACACCACCCCAGAGGTTTTAGAGGAAATAGAATCAAGAAAAATTATTGTTGAGCAAGCCCTAAGCTTTGGAAAATTGAAGATAATGAGTCCAGCTAAGGAATATATAAAGAAGGTCGAAGAAATCGTTAAGAAGACGGGGGATAATTTGTCTAAACAAGATATTGGCATTTTAGCTTTAGCTTTAGAATTAAATGCTATATTATATACTGATGATTATGGCATCCAAAATGTGGCTAAAAAATTAAATATTGAGGTTAGAGGAATAGCTTTTGAACCAACAGATAAGAATTTTATTTGGAGGAAGGTCTGTGAGGGTTGTAAAAAGTTATATCCAGTAGATTACGAAGAAGATGTTTGTGAGATTTGTGGTAGTCCTTTAAAGAGGAAGATGGTTAAATCGAGGTTAAAGAAGAAAAGGAAGAGAAAATAACTTATAAGAGGCATTGCAGAGTGAAACGAGGCAGTGCATCCCGGGTATACCAATAGGGCGAAACCCTATGGAGAGAAAGATGGTAAAATCGAGATTAAAGAAAAGAAGAAAGAGAAAGTAAAGTAAAAAATAATTAAGGGAATGTATTATGAAAAATCTAAGAGCTAAAACAAAGGAAGAATTGATTAAAAAAATTAAAGAATGTGATAGTGAAGATGAGGTTTATATAAACTTAGAGTTAGATAGGGATGTAGCTATTGCTTTATTAGAGAGTTGTGAGCCAAAGAGAATATATTTACCAAAATCAAAATATAAAAGGTCTTCAAAAAAGATTATAAAGGCATTAGAAGGAGTTGATGTAGAAGTTATTCCAATAAAACCAAAAACTGGAAGACCTACGAATGTAGATAAGATTATTAAAAAGTATTTAGATAAAAAACCCAAAGAGATAGCTGAAATTACCGGGATTAACTTAAAGACAGTTGAATATCATTATTACAAATTAAAGAAGAGAGAAAAGAAACAGTGATAAAATGATTTCTATAATTTTGGTTAATCCAAAATACAGTGGAAATGTTGGCAGTATAGCAAGGGTTATGATGAATTTTGGATTTGAAGAGCTTAGAATAGTTGGAGATAAAAGTATAATAAATAATGAAGCATGTATGATGGCAGTTCATGCAAGAGAGATTTTAGATAACGCCAAATTTTATAAAACCTTTGATGAGGCAATAGATGATTTAGATTTTGTTGTAGCTACTTCAGGAGCAAGAGGAGGAGATAGAAATTTAAAGAGAGTCCCAATAACACCAAAAGAGTTGGCAGACAAAATTTTAGAAGTTAAAGGAAATATTGGAATTGTTTTTGGTAGAGAAGATGACGGATTGAGAAATGAAGAAATAGATAAATGTGATTTGTTGGTTTCAATTCCAACATCTGAGAAGTATCCAATCATGAATTTATCCCATGCTGTTGCAGTTATTTTATATGAGATTTATGCAAAAAAGGTTGGAAATAAGTTTTTAGATGTAAATATGAGGGAGGCGTCAAAGGAGGATAAAGAATTATTGATAAGAAAGTTTAATGAATTTATTGACAAGAATGAAAAAATCCCAGAGCATAAAAAAGAACTCTGCAAGGTTATATTTAAAAGGTTGGTTAATAGGGCTTTTATAAGTGGAAAGGAGGCATGGACTTTAATGAGTGCATTTAAAT
>JBDOKN010000013.1:0-3871 GCA_039833665.1 Methanocaldococcus sp. | reverse complement strand
AAAAAAATTTATAAACGATATACTCAAAAATACAAGTTTAAAATCGTTTTCCAAAATATTTTGAAATTAACTATAAATTAAAGAATAAATAAAGAAATTATTTTTCTTTTTTTACCAAAATTTTGTTGATTCCATCTATAACTGCCTCAACTGAAGCCCTAACTATATCTTCACTCGCTGCTTTTGTTGTTATTTCCCTTCCATAACCCTCTAAGGTTACAATAACCTCTGCCAATGCATCAGTTCCTCCAGTTATGGCATTTATATGATACTCTTTAAGTTTAATCTTCTCTCCAATAGCTTTTTGTATTGCTTTAACTGCCGCATCTACTGGACCAACACCAATGGCTGAGCTTTTCTTAATCTCTTCTTCAATCTTTAAAGCAACTGAAGCGGTTGGAATAACCCTATTACCCGTCATAACTGCTATCTGCTCTAATTCAACAACTCTATCTTTTTTAGCCAATTTACCAACAACATCCTCAACTATTGCCTCAACATCTCTGTCTGTAACTCTTTTACCTTTATCTCCCAATGCTTTAATCCTTTTAACTATCTCATCAAACTGCTCTTCAGTTATGTTTTTGCCAACTTCAATACCAAGCTCTTTTAGCTTTGCCTTAATTGCATGTGTTCCTGTGTGCTTACCTAAGATTATCTTCCTCTTCTGCCCAACTAACTCTGGAGGTATAGGCTCATAGGTTAATGCATGAGCTAAAACTCCATGTGCATGTATTCCACTTTCATGGGCAAAGGCGTTTTCTCCAACAATTGCCTTATTTGGTTGGACTTTAATCTCAGTGTATTTTGATACGAGTTGAGATATCTCATAAAGTTTTTCAGTTTTAATATTAGTTTTAACTCCATAGATTGAAACTAAGCTCATAACAACCTCTTCCAAAGCAGCGTTCCCTCCTCTCTCTCCTAAGCCGTTTATTGTGCAATGCACTTGCTCAGCTCCTGCTTCAACTGCTGCCAACGAGTTAGCAACTGCCAATCCAAAATCATTATGGCAATGCACAGATATAGGGACTTTGATTTCCTTTTTTAACTCGTCTATTAAGTAATACATAGCCCTTGGAATCATAACACCAACTGTATCTGGAACATTAATTATATCTGCTCCTGCCTCAACTGCCTTTTTATAAACCTCTGTTAAATAGTCAATCTCTGTCCTTGTTGCATCTTCTGCTGAAAACTCTACTTTAATTCCATGTTCTTTTATATACTCTATGGCATCAACTGCAATGTCAATAATTTCCTCCTTAGATTTCTTTAATTTGTATTTTCTATGTAGTGGAGATGTTGCTATAAATGTGTGTATCCTATCTACACCGCAATCTATGGCTACATCAATATCCTTTTTAACAGCCCTTGCCAATCCACAAATCTCAGCATCTAAGTTTAATGAACAGATTTTTTTAATTGCCTCCTGCTCTCCTAAGGAAGAGACAGGAAATCCTGCCTCAATAACATCAACTCCTAAGTCATCTAATTTTATGGCTATATCTATTTTTTCCTCTGGAGTTAGAGAGACACCTGGAGTTTGCTCTCCATCTCTGAGTGTTGTGTCAAAGATATAAACCCTATCTGGAATATTTAGAGCTTCAAGTGCCTTTTTTATAATATTGTTCTCTTTCCTGTAAATTATCATAATCCCACCAAGAAACTTTTAACATCTTTACTATCTATTTTTGGATGTATTATAAAAATTTAATTATCTTTTGTTAATTCTGAGTAATTGTAGAATTTTTCTGAAAATAGTTATAATTACCATTCATCACTTCATACATCCTGCCTATTAAAGCCGTTAAAATAACAATCAAATATAATCCAACATAAGGAACGCTAAACTCTTGTATTAAAAACTATTTCAAAGAATGATACAACTCCATCTTTAAGAGTTAAATACCTCATAACCATATCCCACATAAATGGTTAAACAAAGCAAAAATATTTAATACATTCTTTTATAATTATCTTTGTTCAAAAGTTGATTGAGGGATAATATGAGGATGCTACTAATCCATTCTGATTATTTGGAGTTTGAGGCAAAACAAAAAACAAAGATTGCAGAGGAAACAGAAAACTTAAAAGGTAAGTTGGATGAATGTTTAGCTTGTTTTATTGCGGTGGAGAGGGAGGATGAAAACAATCCAGAAGGAACTGCAATAGGAGCAGTTGAAGAGATTGAAAAGGTAGCCAATCAGTTAAAAGTAAATAATATCGTTGTTTATCCTTACGCTCATTTGTCAAGTGATTTATCTTCACCAGAAACAGCAGTTAAGGTTTTAAAAGATATCGAGAATATTTTAAAAGAAAAGGGGTATAATGTTTTGAGGGCTCCATTTGGATGGTATAAAGCATTTAAAATTAGTTGTAAAGGACATCCATTAAGTGAGTTATCAAGAAAGATTGCAGCTAAGGAGGAGAAGAAAGAGAAAGGGGAGGAATCTAAATTCTATTTGTTAAATCCAGAAACAGAGGAGATTATTGAATTAAATGAAAATAATATAAATATAATTAAAGATGAAGAGTTATTGGCTTTAGCTAAACATGAGTTGGGAATTAGAGAGCATAAAGAAAATGAAGAACCTCCTCATGTAAAGTTTATTAAAGAAAAAGATATTTGCAGTTATGAAGAGGCATCAGACCCTGGACATTTTAGATGGTATCCAAAAGGAAAATTGATAAGGGATTTATTGGCAGATTATGTTTATAACTTGGTTATTAATATGGGAGCTATGCCAGTAGAAACACCAATCATGTATGATTTAGGTAACAAAGCTATTAGAGAACATGCAGATAAATTTGGTGAGAGGCAGTATAGGTTTAGACAAGGAAATAAGGAATTAATGTTGAGATTTGCAGCATGCTTTGGACAGTTTATGATGAAAAAGGATATGTATCTATTGCCAAGATATTTACCATTAAAACTCTATGAATTATCAACTTATAGTTTTAGATATGAGCAGAGAGGAGAGTTGGTTGGATTAAAGAGGTTGAGATGCTTCACAATGCCCGATATGCACACTGTCTGCTTAAACTTAGAGCAAGCGATGGAAGAGTTTGAAAAACAGTTCTGGGAATGTTTAAAGACAGGAGATGACTTAAATCTAAGCTATTCAGTAATATTTAGATTCACAAAGGACTTCTTTGATGAGCATAGGGACTGGTTCTTTAAGATAGCTAAGGAGTATAAAAACAAATATGGAAAAGATGTTATCTTAGAGATTTTACCAAAAAGAAAACACTACTGGGTTGGTAAGGTAGATATAGCAGTTATAGACAGCTTAGGAAGACCTATTGAAAATCCAACTGTCCAGATAGATGTTGAGAGTGCCAAAAGATTTGATATAAAAGTGCATACAAACGAAGGAGAGATTTATCCAATAATATTGCATTGCTCACCAACTGGCTCAATTGAGAGAGTTTTATGCGGTTTGTTGGAAAAAGCCGCTATAGAAGCTGAGAAAGGAAAAGCCCCAATGCTACCTGTTTGGCTATCACCAATACAAGTTAGAGTTATTCCAGTGGCTGAGAGACATTATGGTTATGCCCTAAAAGTTGCTGAGAAGTTGAGAGAAAATAATATTAGAGCAGATTTTGATGATAGGGAAGATAGTGTAAGTAAAAAGATTAGAAATGCAGGAAGAGAATGGATTCCTTATGTTGTAGTTATTGGAGACGAAGAAATGGAATCAGATAAATTAACAGTTACTATTAGAGAAAAATCAACCTTAAAGAAACCATATAAAGAGAAGATGACATTAGATGAGTTGATTGATAAAATTAGAAAAGAAACTGCTAAATATCCATATAGGCCTTTATCATTGCCAATAAGATGCTCACTACAACCAAAATTCCATTA
>JBDOKN010000012.1:0-3280 GCA_039833665.1 Methanocaldococcus sp. | reverse complement strand
GGCTTATCATCAAATCTTAAATTGGCAGTTATTGTATTACACCCAAAATTGCAGTTTTCTCCAATTATGCTGTCTCCAACATAAGACAAATGAGGGATTTTTGTGTTTTTCATAATTATACTTGCCTTAATTTCAGACGAGTTCCCAACAAAGGTATTTTCCATTAAGACAGTGTAAGGCCTTATATAAGCTAACGGTCCTACAACAGTTCCTTTTTTAATAATTGCAGGACCTTCAATAACTGAATTTGATTTAACAATAGCTCCTTCTTCTATTATTACATTTCCTTTGATAACTACATTTTCTTCAACTTTTCCCCTAATGTCTGTTTTTATTTTATTCAAGAGATATTTATTTGCCTCTAAAACATCCCATGGTCTCCCAACATCATTCCAATATCCATTTAACTTAATTCCTTTAACCTTTTCTTCTTTAATAAGCTGTTTTATTGCATCTGTAATTTCTCTCTCCCCTCTTTCAGAAATTTCTGTTTTCTCGATTAATTCAAAAATCTCCTTATCAAATTTATATATTCCGGCATTTATTAAATTTGATTTTGGATTTTTTGGTTTTTCCTGTATTTCTATAATATTACTTTCATCATCTAAAACTACAACTCCAAAGTTTTCTGGATTTTTTACCTCTTTAACTGCAATGGCATATCTGCATTTTAAAAATTCTTCTAAGTCATCTTCAAAGATAATATCCCCATTTATAACTAAAAATTCATCATCTACATAATCCTTAGCCGTTAAAACTGCTTCTCCTGTCCCATCTATTTCTCCCTGCTCTAAAAACTTAACTTTTGGATGATTTTTAAAATAATCAATAATTTTTTCTTTTTTATATTTAACAATTAGATAGATGTTATCTACTAAACCTTCAACTTTTTCAATAATATGTTGTAAAATTGGCTTTCCAGCTACGGGAATCATTGGTTTTGGTCTGTTTTCTGTTAGAGGTCTCAACCTCTCCCCTTTTCCTGCACATAATATTATCGCATCCATTTACATCACCAAAAATTTAAAAATAGTTTTATAAAGAATTTAAAGCATCTTTAACCAACGTTATCCCTTTCTCTAAAAGCTCCTTAGCATATTTATTATTTTTTGCCTCAACTCTAACCCTTATGAATGGCTCAGTCCCAGAAGGTCTGATTAAAACCCATCCGTTCTCTAAGTTAAATCTTGCCCCATCAACCGTCTCTGGAATTGTTTTAAATAAACCCTCTCCATTTTCAATAACATAACCCATTACTTTTTCTTTTTTATCCTCCTCACAGTAAATTTTTTCCCTCAAATTTATATATGAAGGGATTTCATCCAATATTTCATATAATTTTTTATTGTAAAATTCTAACATCTCTAAAACTCTCAATCCACTTAAAATGCCATCTGGCGTTAAATGTATGTCAGCATGAATCCACGTTCCACTTGGCTCTCCACCAAATATGGCGGAGTTTTTAATCATCTCCTCAGCAACAGCCACATCTCCAACTCTTGTCCTTATAATTTCAACATCTAAATCTTTTAAATACTCATCAATAATCATTGAGGCATCAACTGTTGTAACAATCTTTTTATTGCCCGTTTTTTCAACCATATACCTTGAAAAAGCGGCTAACAACTTATCAAAATCAGCTAATCTTCCTTTTTCATCTATCGCTACCATTCTGTCTGCATCACCATCATGTGCTATGCCAATATAACTTTCCCCGTTCATATTTAGACCTTTAATCATATCCATCGTCTTTTTCAAGTTTTTTTCATCTGGTTCTGGCAATCTACCAATAAACCTTCCATCCATATGGCTATTAACGGATATAACATGACAACCAATGTCTGTAAATAAATATGGGGACACTAAACAAGCGGATGCATTAGCACAATCAACAACTACATTAAAGTTTTTATTTATTTCAATGTTGTTGAGGATATATTCCATATAATTTCTTATTGCCCTACTATCCTCCCAAATACCCCCTACTTTATCCCATCCAACCTCAACAAAATCCCCTTTAAATATAATTTCCTCTATCTCTTCCTCCTCTTTTTTATTAAAAGCCAAACCATTTTTATTGAAGAGCTTTATACCGTTGTATTCAGGAGGGTTGTGAGAGGCAGTAATCATAACTCCAACATCATAATTTCTTGCATTGAAACCTAAAACAGGCGTTGGGACTATGTTAATGGTTGTAATTTCTCCTCCTCCATTTAAAACTCCTGCTGTTAAAGCAGTTTCAATTAACTTCCCGGTGGTTCTTGTATCTCTACCAATCACAACATTTTTATACTTTTTGGCTATTGCTAATCCTACTTTATAGGCAATTTTTGGGGATAAGTTTTTCATTCTTATTCCAGAAGTCCCAAATAATCTTCCCATGCTAACACCTGAATATCCAAGTTTTGAATAATTAAAAAAGTAAGTAAAATTATAATTAAGATGACAACAATTAAATTGGGGTTGAGATAATAATTTATTGTTAAAGCATAAAAGTTTTTATACACATTGCCATTAATCATTTTTAAAATCAATGTTATGGGTGTAATGTTATGATACTATTGGTTAGTCCCATAGATGTTGAAGAAGCAAAAGAGGCAATAGCAGGAGGAGCTGACATCATAGATGTAAAAAACCCAAAAGAGGGCTCCTTAGGAGCAAACTTTCCATGGATGATTAAAGCAATTAGAGAAGTGACGCCAAAAGATTTGTTAGTTAGTGCCACAGTTGGAGACGTCCCTTACAAGCCAGGAACAATATCATTAGCGGCAGTTGGAGCGGCAATTAGCGGAGCTGACTATATAAAAGTTGGATTGTATGGAGTTAAAAATTACTATCAAGCAGTTGAGTTGATGAAAAATGTTGTTAAGGCAGTTAAGGATATAGATGAGGATAAAATAGTTGTTGCCGCTGGATATGCCGATGCCTATAGAGTTGGAGCTGTTGAGCCGTTAATAATCCCAAAGATTGCGAGAGATGCTGGTTGTGATGTAGCGATGTTGGATACAGCAATAAAAGATGGAAAAACACTCTTTGATTTCCAAAGTAAAGAAATTTTAAAGGAGTTTGTTGATGAAGCCCACAGCTATGGGTTAAAGTGTGCCTTAGCTGGCTCAATAAAGAGGGAACATATTCCAATATTAAAGGAGATTGGAACTGATATTGTTGGTGTTAGGGGGGCTGTATGTAAAGGAGGAGATAGGAATAACGGTAGAATAGATAGAGAGTTAGTTAGAGAGTTGAAAGAACTTTGTAAGTAAATTTTTATATTTTAATATTT
>JBDOKN010000011.1:0-2759 GCA_039833665.1 Methanocaldococcus sp. | reverse complement strand
TGGTGTTTCAAACTATGAAATAACAGTAAAAGTTGGAGATAGGAATTTATTAATATTTAAGCATGCCATTGACTACATTGAGTATTAAATTTCCTTTTATCTTTTTTATCCTTTTATTTTTCAATTTGATTAATTTCTCATTTAATTTTATTATTTTATTATGTGTTATATGCGTATATAAATCTATATATTTGCATTCATTTTTACAGATGCTAAATATTTAAAAACTATTTTCAGTTAAGTTTAAATTTAGAAGGAAACTATTGATTCCTATATAATATAAACATGGTGTATAAAATGCCAAAGATGGTTTTATTGCCAAGAATGACAATGGCTTTGGGAGGTTATATTAGAGAGACAACCTTTCCTTATGAAGGAGATGATGAAGTAAAGCCCTTCCCATACAGAAATGTTATAGTTGGGAATCCAACAGATGAGCCGATAAAGATAGAAGTCCCTGCTTATGACGAAGGTTGGATAGAGAGGCATAAAAAATTAGGTTTAATAGTTGTTCCAGTTAATGAGGATGATGATTTTGTTGGGTTGTTCCAGATGGTTAAAGAAAAAGTAAAAAAGGCGTAAATATAAAATTCAATTTTATTAAAAATCTAAAAAGGGAATAAGATATGATAAAGGGAATTTTGTTTGATTTAGACGATACTCTATACAACTCATCAGAATTTGTTGAGATTGCAAGAAGAGAGGCAGTTAAATCAATGATAGATGCCGGTTTAAATATAAATTTTGATGAGGCAATGAATATATTGAATAAAATTATTAAGGATAAAGGTTCAAACTATGGAAAGCACTTTGATGATTTAGTTAAAGCTGTTTTGGGAAAATATGAGCCAAAAATAATAACCACTGGAATAATAACCTACCATAATGTTAAAGTTGCTTTATTGAGGCCTTATCCACACACAATAAAGACATTAATGGAGCTTAAAGCAATGGGGTTAAAATTGGGAGTTATAACTGATGGACTGACTATAAAACAATGGGAAAAACTTATTAGATTGGGCATTCATCCATTCTTTGATGATGTTATAACCTCAGAAGAATTTGGTTTAGGAAAACCCCACTTAGAGTTTTTTAAATATGGATTAAAGAGGATGAATTTAAAGGCGGAAGAAACTATTTATGTTGGGGATAGGGTTGATAAGGATATAAAACCAGCAAAAGAACTTGGAATGATAACTGTTAGGATATTGAAAGGCAGATATAAATATATGGAGGATAATGAATATAGCGATTACACAATAAACTCTCTTCAAGAGCTTGTAGATATTGTTAAAAATTTAAAAAAGGATTAAAATATAAAATTTTTGGGGATAACAATGTTTAAGGAATTTAAAGCACTGTTGTCATTTTTTACGAGGATTCCAATCTATGTTGATGATTTTGATTTTGAAAATATTGCCAATCATTTTTATTTGATTATTTTAATTGGATACATATTTGGAATTTTTAGTTTAATAATTGGCTATGTTTTTACTTTTTTGTTCCCTAATCTTCTATCTGCTGTTTTAATTTTATTTTTGATTGAATATCTAAACGGATTCCACCATATAGATGGCTTAATTGACTTTGGAGATGGATGGATGGCTATTGGAGATAAGAGAAAAAAACTAATGGCTATGAAAGATAGATATATCGGCTGTGGAGGGGTAGTTTTTGCAATATTTTTTAATTTAATGGCAGTCATATCATTATCTTATATTTTAGACATTAACATCCTATATCTATTGGTTGTAGAGGTTTGTGCAAAACTTGGAATGTTGAGTTGTTCAACATTCGGAAATCCTTTAATTGAAGGAACTGGAAGATACTTCGTTAAAAAGGCAGATGAAAAGTTTTTAACAATTGGGATTATTCTATCTCTACCATTACTTTTAATATTTGATGATATTGAGAAAAAAATCGTTATAATAACTATAATAACGGCAATAATTACTGGTTTGTGTATGGCTAAGATAGCTAAGAAGCATTTTGGTGGAGTTAATGGAGATGTTTTAGGGGCTTCAAATGAAATAACAAGAGTTGTTGTCTTATTATCAATTATAGCAAGTTATAAATCACTTAGCTTATTCTAAAAATAATTAATTAAAAATCAGAAAAAAGGGAAATTATGAAAACATTAAAAAAATATTTTATATTCTTGATGTTGGTAATGTTAGCTTCAACGTCTTTATGTGGTTGTTTAAATGATAAAACTAATTTTGATTATGGTAGAGATTATAATTCATTTTTAAATACTCACGAACACTATTATGGAAAGGTCGTTAAGGTTGTAGATGGAGACACCATCTATGTAGATGTTAATGGAAAATTATGGAGGATTAGGTTGTTAGGAGTTGATACACCAGAGACATACAAGAAAAATAACCCTAATGAATACCATTTATTAAATGGAACACCAATAACTAATATAACATACTTAAAAGAATGGGGAATAAAAGCCAAATACTTTGCAAAGAAGCAGTTAGAAAATAAAACAGTTGTTATTGTCTTTGACAATGAAGCCCCAAAGAGAGATAGATATGGGAGGTATTTAGCTTACATCTTTATAAATAACAGCAATAACTTGATAAACTTCAATGAAGAGCTTTTAAAATATGGTTATGCGAGAGTTTATATAAGTGATTTTGAATTGAAGGATGAATTCTTAGAAGTTGAAAGAGAGGCAAAACAAAACAAAGTTGGATTGTGGAATTGGCATAATAATTAAAGAGGATGATTTTATGGAAGGGAGGGCTTAT
>JBDOKN010000010.1:0-4597 GCA_039833665.1 Methanocaldococcus sp. | reverse complement strand
TTAAAGAAATAACATTTAAAGAGAAACTTAAATGGACTGGAATAGTTTTAGTTCTTTATTTCATTATGGGGTGTATTGATATTTATACAGCAGGTGCTCAAATTCCAGCAATATTTGAGTTTTGGCAAACAGTTACGGCATCAAAGATGGGGACTTTAATTACCTTAGGTATTGGGCCTATAGTTACAGCTGGAATTATCATGCAGTTGTTGGTTGGGGCTGGAATTATTCAAATGGATTTATCAATTCCAGAAAATAGGGCTTTGTTTCAAGGTTGTCAAAAGCTTTTATCTATAATAATGTGTTTTGTTGAGGCAGTTTTATTTGTTGGGGCAGGAGCTTTTGGAGCTTTAACACCATTGTTGGCACTTTTAATAATCATCCAAATTGCCTTAGGTTCAATAATCTTAATTTATTTGGATGAGATTGTTTCAAAGTATGGTATTGGTTCAGGTATTGGGTTATTTATTGCTGCTGGTGTTTCACAGACAATATTTGTTGGAGCTTTAGGTCCTGAAGGTTATTTGTGGAAATTCTTTAGCTCATTAGTTCAAGGAATGCCAAACATAGAATATATAGCTCCAATAATTGGGACAATAATTGTTTTCTTAATGGTTGTTTATGCTGAGTGTTTGAGAGTAGAAATTCCATTGGCTCATGGAAGAATCAAAGGAGCTGTTGGGAAGTATCCAATAAAGTTTGTATATGTCTCAAACATTCCTGTTATATTGTCAGCTGCTTTATTTGCTAATATACAACTTTGGGGTTTGGCTTTATATAAGCTTGGGGTTCCAATTCTTGGACATTATGAAGGGGGAAGGGCAGTTGATGGAATTGCCTACTATTTATCAACGCCTTATGGATTAACAAGTGTTATTTCAGACCCGCTACATGCTATTATATATATGATAGCGATGATAATTTGTTGTATAATCTTTGGTATATTCTGGGTTGAGACCACAGGATTAGACCCAAAAACAATGGCTAAGAGGATTGGCTCATTAAATATGGCAATCAAAGGATTTAGAAAAAGTGAAAAAGCAATTGAGCAGAGATTGAGGAGATATATTCCGCCATTAACTGTTATGAGTTCTGCCTTTGTAGGATTTTTAGCGGCAATAGCTGATTTTATTGGAGCTTTGGGAGGAGGTACTGGTGTTTTATTAACTGTATCTATTGTATATAGAATGTATGAACAACTCTTAAGAGAGAAGGTAAGTGAATTGCATCCAGCGATAGCAAAATTGTTAAACAATAAGTTAAAATAGACAAAATGAGAAGTTAATATATATTGCCTGTTTATCTATTAATATATTTTTTGAATAATTAGAAATATTTGAGGTGATAAGATGAAAAACAAGGTTGTAGTAATTGTAGGTGTTCCGGGGGTCGGTTCAACAACTGTAACTAATAAAGCAATTGAGGAGTTAAAGAAAGAAGGGATTGAATACAAGATAGTTAATTTTGGAACCGTAATGTTTGAAATAGCTAAGGAAGAGGGTTTAGTGGAGCATAGAGACCAATTAAGAAAGTTACCTCCAGAAGAGCAGAAGAGAATTCAAAAATTGGCAGGAAAGAAGATTGCTGAAATGGCTAAGGAGACAAATATAGTTGTTGATACACATAGCACAATAAAAACACCCAAGGGATATCTCCCAGGTCTTCCAGCATGGGTTTTGGAGGAGTTAAAGCCAGATATTATTGTTTTAGTTGAAGCAGAGAACGATGAGATACTGATGAGAAGATTAAAGGATGAAACAAGACAGAGGGACTTTGAATCAACAGAAGATATTGCTGAGCATATATTTATGAATAGATGTGCGGCTATGACTTATGCCGTTTTAACAGGAGCAACAGTTAAAATTATTAAAAATAGGGACTTCTTGTTAGATAAAGCTGTTAAAGAACTTGTTGAAGTTCTCAAATAATTATTTTTGTAGTTCTTTTTAAACTTTTTAAATTTTTATAACAAACTGAATTAGGTGAGTTGATGTTTGAATCTATAACAAATATTTTTTATAATACCTTGGATGCGATTTTCATGCCTATAATAAAAGTTCTACACCCTGCTTTAGCAATTTTAATTATTGCGATAATTGTCTCTCTAATCATAAATATAGCCACAAAACTTTTAGTTGACCAAAAAAGGGTGGCAGAGTTAAAAAAAGAAATTCAAGAGTTTCAGGTTAAATTTAAAAAAATGTCTAAAAACCCTGAGATGTTGGAAAAACTTCAAGAAGAACAGCAGAGAATTATGCAACTTAACGCTGAATTAATGAAGATGAGTTTTAAGCCGATGATATATACCTGGCTTCCAATTATTTTGATATTTATTTATTTAAGGCATGTTTATGGGTTTGGGGGAGTTTATCAAGAGCTAAATCCAGGTTGGAATGGAGTTGTTGTACATCTACCCATAATATTGTCAAAGATTTTATTTGTTAATTTTTGGCATTGGCTTGGTTCGATATTTTATAAAGGAGGTTTTAAAATAGTTTCAGATACTGCCTTGGGATGGTTAGGTTGGTATATTCTCTGTTCATTTGCAACTTCAACCGTTCTAAGAAAGATATTGGGTATAAAATAAAATTAAGGTTCTTCTCTATTTTCAATCTCTTCTTTTTCTTCTTTATCTTTATCTTTCTGTTTTTCTTCAACTTTTAAAAATTTATTCTTCTTCTTTTTTTCTAATTTTTCTCTGTCTAATTGAAACTCCTCCCCAATTTTAATTACATAATCGGCAATATTCTGTAAAGCTGTTGAAAAACCTGGCTCAGCTCCTATAACTATAACTTTTTTTCCTCTCTCTTTTGCTTTTCTAATTGCCGGAAGAAAGTCAGCGTCTCTTGTTACATAGGCAATTGTATCTATATTTGGATTAAAAACGAGTTCAGTAGCATCTACAGCCATTTCAACATCCACATCTCCAGCAGATATCTTTGGTTCAAAACCCTGATTTATAACCGCCTCTATCAATTTATCTGATGCATACTGGTTTAGATAAACCCTACCAATGACAATATCGCCAAATTCACTTAATACTTCTCTAATTTTATCTAAATCAATGTTAAATTCTTTTCTAAGCATGTTTGGTCCATCAATTAACAATGCAATCCTATGTTCCCCCTTTCTTTTTCTCGCCTTTTCGTAAATTTTGCTTGTTAAGCTTTCTAACTTTTTCCACATAATTTCACCAACACTGAGTAATAAGAAATAATTAACTAACATTTCAAAATGAAACAGAATGTATTTATAGCATTATAACATAAGATAGATAGTATTAACCTTAATTTAATAATTATATCTTATAGTATAAATTACATAAGTTATAAACCATCATAAGGTGAATTTTATGTATAACTGTCCATACTGCGGAAAAGATTGTGTAAATGAAGAAGCAGTAAATATATATTTAAAGATGGTTGAAAAGTTTTTTAAATATCAAAATAAAGAAAGTGATGTAACATTTGAGAGATATCCAACAGTTGGAGAGGTTGGAGAGTGTAAAGAGACGGGAGGAAGGATATATCTCTGCCCTTACTGTAAAAAGCCATTTAAAGCTTATTATGAAAAAGATAAGGTTATTATAAAATGTCCAAACTGTAATGAAACCCTCTGCATACCCGCAACAAATAGGACATTTTGTTAATGAATAATAAAAAATTTTAGAAATCATCTTCTTTAATTTCATCAAACTTATATTTAAAACTATTTTCTATGAAGAGTTTAAATTCTTCTGGGGTGTAAATTGGTTTTTTGTATAATATGTAATCATCTAAAACAATCCTTGGACATGCAACTATTATATAACAATCAACATCATAGAATAAAATTTCTGGGGAAATATTATCAACTAATATTGGGAGGTAGTTAATATTATTTTCTTCCAACAGTTTTATAACATCTTTAAATACCTTTTTTCTACACTGTCCTTTTTTAGTTGATAAAACAACTCCAACCTTTTTTGGTCTGTTTAGCATTAATTTGGATATAGCTGAAATTCTCTTTTTTATAAACTTATTAATCTCCTCTTTGGTTATTTTATCAAAGCATTTAGAGACAGGATTATATATAAAAACCTCTTTTTGATATTTGTATGCAAGCATTATGGGATGAAATCTTCCAGTTCCAACAAATAATATAATATCGCTTTCTTTAACTTCTCCTCTACAACCTAAGATTATACTTGGATTAAAATCTTTTAAAAGTTTTTTATATTGGATAGTTGTTGCTATTGCCACTTTTTTTCCTTCATTTTCATATCTTTCTATAAAGTTTTTTATATCAGTTAAGATTTTTTCCTCATCATCTTTATCAAATATGTGGTAGGCAGGAATAAATAGAGTTTTAATCTCTGGATTTGCATAGCTAAGCTTTTCATGCCCATAGTGTATGATTAAATCAACATTTAAGTTTTTGACATAATTATCTATTAAATCACATGCACCAAAGCAAGTATTTCCCCATAGATAAATTTCAACATTTATATTTTTTTGTTTAAAATATTGCTTAATTTTTTCAATTTCCTTTTCAACTTTTAACTTTAAACCCTCTGGGGCTTGAAAAACTACTTTTGCATTCTTTTTATTTAAATTTT
>JBDOKN010000009.1:0-13838 GCA_039833665.1 Methanocaldococcus sp. | reverse complement strand
GATTATGATGAAAATGGAACAAATGGAAACACTTACTGGTTTAAATTTAATTTGATAAAAGCCAATGAAACAAAAAACATATTTGTAGAGACGAATATTACAACGATTAAAGGGATTGTCATTGGAATTGACCCAAAAATGAGATAATATTTTTCTATTTTTTTTGGATTTAAAATGTCAAAAAATTGTCCTACAAATTTTAAATACTTTAAAAAATTAAATTAAAATTGATAGCTTAAATAATGATAATATGAAGGGAGTAGTGCTTACAACATTAATATTTTTTGTATTGTTTTTTCTGTCATTGTGTTTTGGGGAGATGTATGAATATAGGGGAGTAGTGTTTTATCCTAATGGCTCTCAAACCATTGAGGTATCTAAATTATATGTTGATTACCCCAATCCCAACACATTTGGGATTTATGTATTTTATAGAAATACTTCCCACTACCTTCCATATCCTAAGAATATAACCCTTACTCTCCCTCCACAAAAATTTAACATATCCATATTTATCTCTTCGGATAGGATTAGCCAAAATGAGTGGATGGTTTATTATAAAATAGTTAATAACTATCCTTATGATATAAATTTTAACATAACACTCCCAAATGGCTTCAATATTAAAAATACTTCAATTTTGGTTCCTGCTAATTCATATAAAACAATAATTTTATCAAAAAAATTGAACTCTAACACTTTATATTTTGGAGACAGCAATGTAAGTTTTGAAATCCCTGCAATTGTAAAAATTAGGTATTCTCTTTCAATACCTTTCTCTATAATGAAGTCAAATAAGATTTTAGACAATAACTCTATTGAATGGACTGCCACTTATGTAATAAAAAATAATAAGAATATTTCTCTAAATGTAAATGTGAGTTATTGGGCTATTGTTAATGACAATAGGATAAATTTTGGAAATTATTCCTATATATTAAATCCCAATGAGAATATTACTCAATCATTTAACCTTATCTCAGATGATGTTCCTATTTTTTATCTTAAATTTTATGCGTGGAGGGATATTTATAAAACTATAAAAGTAAAGCCCGCACTTAAAGTTAACAACTCATATATTATTGGCATGGGAAAAGTTAAAGGTAAGAGTTTTAGTATTTCTTTTATAAAATCTCCTGTTCATCATAAAAAGAAACCTACTAAAAAGAAAACGCAATATAAAAATACAGAGAATGAGGTTTCTCCAAATATAGCCGAAACTCATAACCCTAAAAAAGTAAAAACTACTCAAACACATGGTACAACACAGAGTAAAAAGAAAGAAGAAGTAAGTAGTGAGAATAAAAATGAAGAGAGGAGGTATCCGTTAATAATTAGACAGATATTCAAAGAAAAAGTTAAAAATCCGGTAGTAGCTGTATCTGCAGCTATTACAACCACTTCGACGTCATTAATACTTATGTTATTGCCTCCATTATTTTTAAGAAGACATCCGGATATTAGTGATAAGGGGGTTTTTACTATTGAAGAGCTTGAAATGTTAAATAGTTGGGTATATGTTCCAGAAGGTTGTAAATTAGGAAAGATACTACCAAGTGGAATAACTATTGTTAAACTTAGCGATTCAGAAAAAGCTCTCGCAAGAGAATTGCATGAGGTTTATGATATTCCTTTAAATTCTGCAAAAGCTATTATATTGGGAGTTAAGTATGGCGGTAGAGTATTTTTAAGCGATGAAAGGGCGTATAGGTTGGCTATTAGGATTGGGCTTGAAGCTTATATTTTTTAGGGGAGTGGTGAAAATATGAAAAAAGAAGATGAAAGGATATTGTTAAAACTAAAAAAAATTAGGGATATGCAAAGGAGAAAAACACTTATTGGCTCGTTTTTGGTATCATCCTCTATAATAATGATTGAGATTTCCGTATTTATATTTATTGGAGTATTTAATTTAAATAAGATAGTAGGTATAATATTATTGTTTATATCCTTAATTTTTTTATCATGTGGGCTTTATCTACTGTTAAGTCCTTCTGTTATTGTTGTTGATGATGAGTGAAATATATGAAATATAAATTACTTTTAATCTTAAATATTGTTCTTTTGGGCATTGTTTATGGTTATATCACCCTTAATGTTAGTGTGGAAAATATTAGCCGCTATGTTTATAACACCACCATCTACCTCTCTTATAGGAATGATACCCCATATTTTTACATTGGAGAGGAGAAAGAGTTTAAACTTGTCCCTCCATATATAAAGGTTGATGAGGACATAGCCCCGTTAGTTAAGGAGTTAGGATTTAGAATTAATAATAAAAAATACAATTTAATTATTACAAAAAGGGATGTTAATACAAGTAAGATGGCAATTATATTCTCTCCCATCAATGGCTCAAAAAGGATTGAAGGGAATAGGACAATATTGTGGATTAAAGACCCATTAAAAATAAAGCAATCTAAGGTTGAGGCATATTATATTTTGCCAAAGAAGGGAGAAATTATAGCAATATATAAAGATGGAAAACCAGCGGCAATAAAGATAAATAATAAGATATATGTTGGTTTTAAGCCAAATAAGGATGTCTTAGCTAATCTTATTTATGTGCATATAGTTAAGAGAACATCAAACCCTTTACCTTACATACTTTTTACTGTTTTCCTAACTTTTGCATCCTTAATATTTATTTTTCAAGAAATCATAAAAAAGAAGTTTTTGGATTTAATATCTGCACTTGCATCAGTAAAAGTGTTTATTCTTGGGAGAATAAATCTTCTTGATGAGGAGAAAGTTCTTCTAAATGATACAAGAAGAGAAATTTATAATTATATTTTAGATAATCCAGGATGTCATTTGAGAGAAATTTCTAAAAACTTAGATATTCCAGTATCAACACTTACATGGCATTTAAGAATCTTAGAAAAAGCCAACTTAATTAAAAGTAAAAAATTTGGTAATCGATTAATTTACTATCCGGCAGATATGGATATGAGGGATTTACCCTTGTTATATTTAAAAAATGAAACACAAAAAAGCATATTTAACTATTTATTAAAAAGTCCCGCTCATTTAAGAAAGATTGCCAAAGATTTGAATTTGAATGTTGAAACTGTAAGATATAATTTAAAAAAACTGGAAAATCTTGGAATTATAAAAGCTAAAGAAGAAGGAAACAAAATAGTATATTATATAAACGAATCTATCTTAAAGTTTCATAAATAAAGTTATATTTTTTATATTTTTCTAAATTATTTAAAATTTCTTTTAAAATATTATCTAACTGATTTATGCAATCTTCGAAGTTCTTTTCATTAACCACTACAAAATCAGCCAATGCAATAGCATGTCCAATACTAAATCCTAACTCCCTCAAGTCCCTCTCTACAAACACTTCCCAACTTGTTGAATCATCCTCCCTTCCTCTTTTTTTCAATCTCTCAAATCTTGTTAATGGAGAGGAATGGATAGCTATCAAAACCAATGGCTTATGTTTTCTAAAATAATTAACCTCATATAAACTTCTTATCCCTTCAATAATAACCATTTCTTTATCTTTTAAATTTTCTTCTATATATTTTAGACATGCAACTGCAATCGCTTCATTTCCAAACTCCTCCCTTAGCTTAATGGCGGTGTTTCCAACATTTTCAGGAGTTAGTTCCAAACCTCTTTTTTTTGTTTCATATCTAACAACATCGCCCATAGAAACTATTGGTAGGTTATATTTTTTAGCAATTTCATAAGCTAAGCTTTTCCCAGCTCCCGGCATTCCTGTAATTCCTATCAACAACATAATTTCACACTTGGAGTTATATATCGCTTCCTTTTGAAAAGGATTTAACCTTTATTAATAAATTTGAAAAAACGCTATATATTATAAAATTTATGATACATTGCTTAGAGCTTTTTTAGCAACGTTTGAGCTTTCATTTATAACTTTTATATTCGCATCTCTTGTTTCGATAGCTGTTTTTATCAGATAGTATGAGACAATTATTGCTGAGAGTATAACAACCATTACTAATAAAGAAAATTCAAGAGAAATCTGCCCCTTGTTAGATTTTAATTTTATGATTATCATATATATCCCATTTAAATAATCAAATAATTAAAATTAATTTTTTAGCTATTTTTAGTATGTTTAATCATTGCCATATATGTTTGCAGTTCCAAATTTTACTATAAGTTTATACAATATCAAAGTTAATTTTTTATACTATTTAATACTTTTTGAGGATGGTGGTTTATAATGCTTATCATTAGGAAGCCAAAAAAGAAAAAGGATGAGATTGAAATTGTTAAAGTAGATGGAAGAATAGAGGAGGGAATTGAAATCAAAAATAACCAAAAAATATTTGCAAACTACAAAAAAGTAGGAGATAAATATAAACTGTACAGATGTAGATTGGGAGATAAATTAATTCAGCCCTCCAAGGTTTTAGAACTATTGAAATCTGAAAAAATATTTTTATTAAAGGATAATGAGGAAATAGAAGAAGTTTTAAAATCATACAATTTAAAATTTGATTATATAGAGCTTTGTCCATTCTGCTTATTAAAAAATATTTATAAAAGATTGACAAGAAATAATAGATGTAGATATGGAAATTTAGAGATTTGTATAAACTGCGGGATTAATGAAATTAAGGAAGAGGTTAAAATTAGTGAAGAATTTATAGAGAAATTTTTAAAGAGATTTAAAGATGTTGATAAAGTTCTCTCTTTATTAAGAATAAGGAATCCGTTAGATAAACCAGAATTAACAAGATATGATATTATAACAGGTAGCGAAGAGGATAAGATTGAAAATTATAAGATAGATGAATTAGATATTCCAAAAGAACTTAAAGAGATAATAAAGAGTAGAGGGATTGAAGAGCTTCTTCCAGTTCAAACATTATCAGTTAAAGCTGGTTTGTTAAAAGGGGAGGATTTATTGATTGTCTCAGCAACTTCATCTGGAAAAACCCTAATTGGAGAACTATCCGGAATTAAAAATTTAATTGAAACTGGGAAAAAATTTCTATTTTTAGTTCCTTTGGTGGCTTTGGCAAATCAAAAATATTTGGAATTTAAAGAAAGATATGAAAAATTGGGTTTTAAAGTATCTTTAAGGGTAGGAATGGGCAGAATTGGAAAAAAAGTTGATGTAAATACCTCGTTAGATGCAGATATTATAGTTGGGACTTATGAGGGAATTGATTATTTAATTAGAACTAAAAAATTAAAAGATATTGGGACAGTGGTTATTGATGAAATCCACTCTTTAAATTTAGAGGAGAGAGGGGCGAGGTTGGATGGTTTAATTGGTAGATTGAGGTTTTTGTTTAAAGATGCTCAAAAAATATATTTGTCAGCAACAATTGGAAATCCAAAGGAGTTGGCTAAACAATTAAATGCCAAATTAGTTTTATACAATGGAAGACCTGTTCCCTTGGAAAGGCATATAATTTTCTGCAAAAATGACTTTGCTAAATTAAATATCATTAAAGAAATTGTTAAAAGAGAGTGGAAAAATATATCAAAATTTGGATATAGGGGGCAGTGTTTAATATTTACATATTCAAGAAAGAGGGCTGAGCATTTGGCTAAATCTTTAAAGGCAAAAGGAATTAAAGCAGAGTTCTACCATGGGGGGATGGAGTACATAAAAAGAAGGAAAGTTGAGGATGACTTTGCCAGCCAAAAAATTCAGTGTGTTGTTACAACTGCCGCTTTATCAGCTGGTGTTGATTTTCCTGCCTCAACAGTTATCTTAGAGAGCTTAGCTATGGGAGCTGATTGGTTAAATCCTGCTGAATTCCAGCAGATGTGTGGGAGGGCTGGAAGAAAGGGAATGCATGAAGTTGGGAAGGTCTATCTTTTGGTGGAAATAGGGAAAAAGTATCATGCGAAGATGGAAAATACTGAGGATGAAGTGGCTTTTAAGCTTTTAAATGCAGTTCCTGAGGATGTTAAGGTTGAATATAGTGAAGATGAAGAAGAGGAGCAAATATTAGCTACAATCTCAGCTGGAATAAATAAAAGGCATGATATAGATAGAGTGCCATATATTGGAAGGGCATTTTCTTTAAATAAAATTTTAGGCAATTTAGAAAGTTATGGGATGGTAAAAGTCAATAATGACGTAAAATTAACTAATTATGGAAATGCGGTGGCTATTTCATTTTTGTATCCAAAGGTTGCTGAAAAGATTAAGGAGGGAGTTGTTGAGAATAAGGACATTATAAAGTTAATCACCGAAATTATGCCCTTTGAAAATGTCTATTTGTCAAACAATTTGAAAATAAAGCTTTCAAAAATTTTGAATATAAATGTTCCTTCAAGGTTTTTTGACGCTTTGGAGGTTATTAGGGAGGGAATGGAAAAAATTAGGGATAAGAAGTTAAAAGATGATTTAACTTTAATTATTATGGAGTTTGAGGGAGTCGAGCCAGAAGAAAAAATTTTAGAGATGATTATTAATCTAAGGATTTCAGGAAAGACCCCTGGACAGATTTCAAAAACACTATATGAAGAATTTAAAATTCAAACTTATACTGGGGATATATACTATTATTTAGAGCAGTTGTTGAATCTTTTAGATGCTATTGAGAGGATAGCAAGGATATACAATAAGAGATATGCTGAGAAAGTTAAAGAGTTAAAAGAAAAAATAGAAAATCCAAAATAAATCATTATAAAAAATTATATATGTGAAACTATGGAAACCTCAAAAAAGGTAGCAATTGTTGTTATTCTATCTATAACCTTAATTTTGACTTATGCTTATTTAATAAGTGTAGTTGAAGGGGTTAATTACTTTACAGCCCTATATTTTAGTGTTATTACAATAACAACAACTGGATATGGGGATTTTACCCCAAAAACATTTGTGGGAAGGGCATTAACTGTAATTTACTTGTGTATTGGTGTTGGTATAGTAATGTATCTTTTTAGTTTAATGGCAGAGTTTATTGTTGAAGGTAAGTTTGAAGAGTTCGTGAGGTTGAAAAGGATGAAAAACAAAATTAAAACTTTAAAAGACCATTATATTATTTGTGGTTATGGAAGATTGGGGAAGGTTGTTGGGGAAAAGTTTATTCAGGAAAATATTCCATTTATAGCCATAGATATTAATGAAGATGTTTTAAAGGAGGAGTATGAAAAATATCCTGAAAAATTTTTATATATTGTTGGAGATGCTAAAAAAGATGAAGTGTTAAAAAAGGCAGGGATTGATAAAGCTAAGGGGCTTATAGCAACTCTCCCCACCGATGCAGATAATGTTTTTGTTACATTAACGGCAAGAGAGTTAAATCCAAATATTTTAATTACTGCCAAGGCAGATGAGAAAGAAGCTATAAGAAAATTAAAAATGGCTGGGGCTGATAGGGTTGTTTCCCCATACTTAATTGGTGGGCTTAGGATAGCAGAGGTCTCAGTTAGGCCAGGACTTTTAGATTTTTTAAGCACTTTTATTAAGGTGGCAAAGGATGAGTATGAAGAGGATGTTGAAGTAAAGAAATTTGTTATTGAGGAAAATTCAGAGCTGGCATATAAAAGTTTAAAAGATGCAAATATTAGAGGAAAAACTGGGGCTACAATCTTGGGTATTAGAAGAGGAAAGGAGTTTTGCATAAACCCTTATCCAGAATTCATTCTAAAACCTGGTGATGTAATATACGCATTTGGGACTGAAGAGAATTTAAAATATTTAGAAAATCTTGTAAAAAAGAAAAAGAAAAAATTATAATCCCATCTTTTTTATTCCTAATTTAACTGCATTCTTTTTTAAGTTTTGATTAATTCCAATGTAATCTAAAACTTTACTTTCAAAGTTCATATAAGCAGCGACATTTAACAATATGACCCTCTTCATTAAATCATCTAAAATATCAACAATTTCTTGAGAGTTGTCTTTTAATTCCTTCTCTAATTTGTCTTTTAGCTTATTTTCAATTTTAATAAGTATTGCTGTTAAATATTCAGGTAAAAAATCTTTTTCAACATATTTAATCCCTCTTCTTACAACTTCTTTATAAAATTCATTTAAATCATTATTATTTGATATTTCAAAGAAACTTTTTATCCAATTTTTAAAGTCCTCTTCAAGTTCTTTTCTTTTACTCTCATCTAATAATATCTTTGTTTTTTCGTATGAGAAGATATCGTTAAAGACCTCTTCAACAACTTCATCTACTGTCCTATCAATTAAGTCTTTATACTTTGTTAATTTAGAGAAATCTTTCTCTTTAGCGGCAAGGTGATGCATATTTTCAATAACCTCGTTATATATTTCTTCAAATGTTACATTCATCAGTATCCCTCCTATAGAGTGTTATTTTAACTATTTTAATCAAAAATTATAGTTCTTTTCAATACTGAATAAAATTTATTAAGGAGATTTGAACTTTCCCTACTGAGGAAGTTATTTTTGAAAAGAGTTATAAAGAATATAAAGTGTTATCCATTAAATTTTGATATTTGGTATTTAGCTATCTAACTAATAAGTAATGTAGTTTAGAAGTAGTATAAATATATTATTGATTATTGGTAGAAGTGCATATAAGCTTCTACCAATTTAATTCCTGCATCAGTTAATCCTTTTTTACCTATGAATCCTACATTCTTCAATATAACCAAGTTCTTTTTAATCTCATCTGGTGTTAATGGCAAATACTTAGCCAACAATACAATTTCATTCTCTTTGTGTTCTTTACCCTCACTCTTCTCTTTCCAAACTTTATCAAATTCTTCCTTATGTTCATAAATTGTTTTTAATATGTTAAATGTTGTTGGAGTTACAGCAAACTTTGTTGCCAACAATTCTTGAATCTTTGCCATCTCTATGGCTGTTTTAACATCTTCCCCTAATTCTGTTAATTTAATCATCTTGTTTTGTAATTCTTTAATGAATCCTTTGGACTCTGCCTCACCCAAAGCTTTAATAATCTCTTTCTCCTCTCCACCAACATGATTCTGGATTAAATCAACCAACTCATCCCTGTGTATATATCTCTTCCTTGGAATTTTAATTAATGCAGATATGTCGTATTTTGTTAAGTATGGCTTTCTTTTAATTGTTTTTGACAACTTTATCAAGTATTTTCCTTTCTCTGTTATTCCCCTTTTAACAGTTCCCTCTTCCTTACCTTTAACAACCCATTCAGCTATTGGAACATCTCCACTTTCTGGATAGGTTATAGCTTTCATTCCATCTGTTGAGACCTCTCCTAAATCTTTAACCTTCTCTCCAAACTCTGTCATCCAATATGTATCTTTGTTTTTAACAACCTCTCTCTTTATTAACTCTTTTGATTCTAAAGTGTGTAATATAGCTCCCAAATCGTTAATATTTGTTCTCTTTTTAATCTCATCGTAGGTTGGCAATATCTCAGGGTTTGTTTCATACTTTTCTTTTATTTCCTCGATTGCTTTTAAAACCTTAATTTCATCATCTAAGATATAAATTGGAAGAGTTTTCTCTTCAACTTTACCCATCTCTTTATATGTGTCCATCATTGCTTGCCCTAATTCAGTAACTTTCCCTTCAGCATAAAATCCGCTTTCTGTCATTTCTTCTGTTGTTTCTCCCCTCTCTAAAATCTCAAAGTCCTCTTTCCTTAATATTAAAGCTCTGTTTAAATTTGGAACTAACGAAGCTACTTTTAAAACATAGTTCAATGCCTTTGTTGTAGCAAATGCTTTACCTTCTGCTGTTTTTGGTGAAATTAAAACCAATCTCATAGCTTGGAGTGCATTGATTATGTTATCTCCATATTTTTTAGTGTTTTTATAGGTTATTAGCTCATCATAAAGCCCAATCTTTGGCATATCTTTTATAAATGCCAATATTTGTGGAGTTAAATAAACTACTGGATGTGTTTCTCTATATATTTTTAAAATTTCCTTCCCTATGTTTGTTAATCCACTCTCATCAGCTAAAAACCTCTCTTTTAATAAATTCATCCAATCTTCTGGAACATTTCCCGTCTCTTCCAACAATTCCATAATCTTTATAATTTCGGAATCAACAAATACATCTGGGATTTTTTCCAAATCAATTTTATCAACAACTTCCATTAACCTTTTTCCCGCCTCAGTGAATATTATCTTTCCATCTTTTAATTCAGCAAATCCCAATATAAACAACTCCAAAGCTCTTGTTTTAAATTCTTCTGGTAAAGCTTTTTCTATCTCACTCTGCATTTCTGTCTCTTTCATCTTTTTTAATATTTCTAAATGCCTCTTTTTTAAAAACACAATATCACCCCAATTTTTATAGTTCTTTTCAAAAGTGAGTAAAATTTATTTAAGGAAGTTTGAACTCCTTCCATTAGGAAGGAGTTCATTAATACCTTATGCATTTCAAAATATTTTGAAAAGAACTTATAGTTTTGTAATTTTGTGAGTTAATATATTGCTATCATTGTAAATTTATATTCATTTTTTATTAATTAAAGTTCTCACTTTTTTATGTTTTTGAAGTTCTATATAAACTTTTCTATAATTAATTAATTTAAATATTCTACGGATTTTATAAATATAAAAATTAAAAATAAAATAAAAAGCTATAATTATTTAAACTAAAACAGCACCCGCCATCCTGCGAACCTTTCTTAGGAGCAGGTGGCGAAAAAAGACCCAAAGGCCTCCAATAATAAAAACAAAAAAAAGGTGAAGGATATGGATTTTAAGATAATTCGCACAATCTGCCCATACTGTGGAACAGGGTGTGGCATTAACTTAGTTGTTAAAAACAATAAAGTTGTTGGGACTTACCCACTAAAAAGACATCCTATAAACGAAGGAAAAGTTTGTATTAAGGGAAATTACTGCTATGAATTTATCCATAATGATGATAGATTAAAAAAGCCATTAATTAAAAAAAATGGGCAGTTTGTTGAGACAACATGGAATGAGGCACTAAGTTTAATCGTGGAGAAATTAAAAGAACACAGTCCAGAGGAGATTGGTTTTTTCTCATCTGCAAGATGCACGAATGAAGACAATTACATCTTACAAAAATTTGCAAGGGTTGTTGTAGGGAATAACAATATTGACCACTGTGCAAGGTTGTGACATTCTGCAACTGTTACGGGTTTAAGGGAGGCCTTTGGGTCTGGTGCCATGACGAATTCAATTGAGGATATTGAAGACGCTGATTGTATATTAATAATTGGCTCCAATACATTTGAACAACATCCCCTTATTGCAAGAAGAGTAGTTAGAGCCAAAGATAAAGGGGCTAAAATTATTGTTATAGACCCAAGAAAAACAATGACTGCAAAACAAGCTGATTTATATTTACAAATAGTCCCAGGAACTAATGTAGCTTTAATAAATGCAATGATACATGTGATTATAAAAGAGGGATTAATAGATGAAGAATTTATAAAAAAGAGAACAAAAGGGTTTGAAGAACTAAAAAAAGTTGTAGAAAAATACACTCCTGAATATACCTCAAAGATTTGCAAAGTTGATAAGGATTTAATTGTGGAAGCGGCAAAAATGTATGGAAGTGCTGAAAGGGCATCTATATTATACTGTATGGGAGTTACTCAATTTACCCATGGTGTAGATAACGTTAAGGCATGCTGTAATTTAGCATTAATTACTGGGAATATTGGAAAAAGAGGGGCAGGGGTTAATCCATTGAGGGGGCAGAATAATGTTCAAGGAGCTTGTGATATGGGAGCTTTGCCAGATGTATTTCCTGGATATCAGAAGGTAAATGTTGCTTATGAGAAATTTGAAGAGGTTTGGGGGGTTGAGTTAAATCATGAAATGGGATTAACAATCCCAGAGATGATAAAAAAAGCTGGAAAGGAAATAAAATTCCTCTATATAATGGGAGAGAATCCTATGGTCTCAGACGCGGACATTAAACATGTTGAAAAAGCTTTAAAATCTTTGGACTTTTTAGTAGTTCAGGATATCTTCTTAACTGAAACAGCAGAACTTGCTGATGTTGTCCTTCCAGCGGCGTGTTGGGCAGAAAAATATGGAACATTTACAAATACTGAGAGAAGAGTTCAACTAATAAGGAGGGCGGTAAATCCTCCGGGAGAGGCATTGGAGGATTGGATGATAATTAAAAAACTTGCAGAAAAATTGGACTATGGAAATAAATTCAACTATAAATCTCCAAAAGACATATTTGAAGAGATTAGGAAGGTAACCCCACAATATGCAGGGATTACCTATGAGAGATTAGGGATTGATGGGATACACTGGCCATGTCCAAATGAAACCCATCCTGGAACCCCAATATTGCACGTTGAAAAATTCTTAACCCAGGATGGTTTGGGAAGGATGTTTCCAATTGAATATAAAAATCCTGCGGAGTTGCCAGATGATGAATATCCATTCATCTTAACAACTGGAAGGACAATATTCCATTATCATACTGGAACAATGACGAGAAGGAGCAAACATATGATAAATGAAATAAACGAGGGATTTGTTGAAATTAATCCAAAGGATGCCAAAAAATTGGGCATTAAAAACAATGATTTGGTTAAAGTAAGTTCAAGAAGGGGAGAGGTTGCTGTAAAAGCAAAAATTACCGAAAATATTAAGGAAGGCGTTGTATTTATGCCATTTCACTTTGCAGAAACTGCGGCAAATCTATTAACGAACCCAGCAGTTGACCCATATTGTAAGATTCCAGAGTTTAAAGTGTGTGCCGTAAAAATTGAAAAATTATAAATTTTTTATTATTTTTATTTTTTGAGGTGGTATTATGAAATATCTCTTGGTAAAATCAACTGACAATGAAATTTTAAAAAAGGCAGAATGTGGAGGAGCAGTAACTTCATTATTTAAATATCTTTTAGATAAAAAGCTTGTTGATGGCGTCTTAGCTTTAAAAAGAGGGGAAGATGTTTATGATGGAATCCCTACCTTTATAACAAATTCTAATGAATTATCAAAGGTTTCTGGTTCTTTACACTGTGCTCCTACGAATTTTGGAAAGATAATTAGTAAATACTTAAATGATAAGAAAGTTGCCGTCTCCACCAAGCCCTGCGATGCGATGGCTATAAAAGAATTGGCAAAGCTAAACCAGGTGAATTTAGACAACATTTATATGATTGGTTTGAACTGTGGAGGGACTGTTAGTCCAATTACAGCTATGAAAATGATTAAATTGTTTTATGAAGTTAATCCAAAGGATGTTATTAAGGAGGAGATTGATAAGGGTAAGTTTATAATATTTTTAAAGGATGGTAGTGAAAAAGCTATAAAAATAGATGAATTAGAAGAGAGAGGTTTTGGTAGGCGAAAAAGTTGTCAGAGATGTGAAGTAATGATTCCAAGGATGGCTGACATTGCCTGTGGAAACTGGGGGGCTGAGAAAGGATGGACTTTTGTTGAGGTTTGCTCAGAGAAAGGAAGGACATTAATAGAGGATGCTGAGAAAGAGGGATATATAACAATTAAAGAACCTTCAAAAAAGGCAATTGAAATTAGGGAAAAAATTGAGAATATAATGATAAAGATGGCTAAAAAATTCCAAAAAAAGCATTTAGAAGAAGAATATCCAAGTTTAGAGGAATGGCAGAAGTATTGGAATAGGTGTATAAAGTGTTATGGTTGTAGGGACAACTGCCCTCTATGTTTCTGTGTTGAATGCAAATTGGAAAAGGACTACATAGAAAAAGGAAAAATTCCACCAAATCCAACAATGTTCCAAGGTATTAGATTAAGCCATGTTTCTCCAAGTTGTATAAATTGTGGGCAGTGTGAAGACGTCTGCCCAATGGATATTCCTTTATCTTATATCTTCCATAGAATGCAATTGAGATTTAGGGATACCTTTGGTTATATTCCAGGAGTTGATGATGACATCCCTCCTCTAATCAGTGAATTAGATGAATAAAAAATTTTTT
>JBDOKN010000008.1:0-6637 GCA_039833665.1 Methanocaldococcus sp. | reverse complement strand
TAAGATTAAAAAACTCTATGTAATTTAAAATATGGTTCTCTTCTATTTATACATTCAATAAAATATGGCTCTAAATTTTCACCTTTTCTTAATGGAGTTAAAACATCGACTAAGTTATCATCTCTCAACAAGCAAGGTTTTAGATAGCCATCATATGTTAATCTTAGTCTTGTACAGTGCATGCAGAACTCACTATTATCCATAGGCCTTACGAACTCTATTTCTAATCCATCAACGATATATTTCTTCCTATTCTGCATGAATTTTCTTGTAATAACCTTATCAGCTTTTTCTTTAACTTCATTTTCTATTAAAGAGATGTCATAGTAATACTTTTTAAGATTATCTTTTAAAGGGATGAACTCAATAATTTGTAAAATAGCTCCAACATCTTTACAAAATTCCATAATATTTGGTAAATCTTTAATATTTATACTCATAGCTAAAAAATTGACCTTTAAGGGAGTTAATCCAACATCTATTGCTTTTTTTATTCCATTTATTACTTTATTGACATCTCCAAATTTTGTAATTTTTTTATACAATTCGGGATTTAATGTGTCTAAACTCACATTAACTCTATTTAATCCAATATCTTTAAGTGTTTCAGCTAAATTTTCTAAAAGGATTCCATTAGTTGTTAAAGAAATATCCTTTATTTTTTCATCTCTAATATTTTCAATGATTTCACAAATATCCTTTCTCAATAATGGCTCACCACCAGATATTTTTATCTTTTTAACACCAAATTTTGTTGAGGTCTTAGCTATAATCCCAATTTCTTCAGCTGTCATGTATCTGTTGTTATTTGAATCATGCCCCTCTCTATGGCAATAAAAACACTGTAAATTGCATTTATTGGTTATAGAAATTCTAAGAGACCTAATTTCTCTACCAAATCTATCTTTCATACCTGCTCACTACTAAAAATTTAGGGATTTTAAAAATAGATATTTAAGATTAATTATAAAAAAGCTACGTAATGATTTTAAATTAACTAAAATATATAAATTATTTGTTCTCTTCTTTATTTTCCTTTTTTCTTTCAAATGTCTCAACAAAGCTAACTTTTTCAACATCTTCTAATCTCTTCAATATCTCATTGGCTATAGCCATCTTAGCTGTTTGGATATTTGGAATAAATGGAGCAAATTCTGGAAGTTCAATTTTAACCGTCCCATTTCTGATAGTTACTTTTACATCACTCAATCTTGGGACATACATCTTTACAATCTCTTTTATTATATCCTTCTTATCTTCAACAACTTCTTCTATTTTTATCCTATATTTTACTTCTTTTCCAGCTAATTCATGATTAAAATCAACTAAAACTCTCCCACTATTTATACTTACAATTCTTCCAGGAACCCCATCTATGGTTATAGGCAATCCTTTTATTGGTTTAATTCCTCTCTTTTTAAATTCTGATAATGGAACTAATTTTATTTTTGATGGGTCTCTCTTACCAAATGCCTTTTCTGGTGGTAAAACAACTTCTCTCTCCTCACCAACATCCATCTCCAATATAACCTCATCCAATCCTGGTAATACTTGTCCTTCTCCAGCAAAGATAGCAACTGGACCATAAACCATTGCAGGATTATAAATTCCTTCTTTTTTAGCCAACTCTTCGTTGGTTGTGTCAAAGAGTTTTCCATCGACATATCCGTCATAACTAATCTTTACCATTTTTCCTTTTTCTACCATTATCCTCACCTCTTTTAATTCACCAAAGTTCAATGATTTGATGAGTTTAAAATGTTTTCATAATTTTAATATAAACCCTATATAAACATAACTGAACGAAAACGAAAAATTTTAAATATTATGATAAATGATATTTAACTGGGAATAAAATTATAACTTGGGATATGAATGGAGATTGGCTATATCTTTATATTGGCTGGTTTTTTGGTGATGGCATTAGAGGCAGTGATTCCTGGGCTTTACTTTCCTGCTTGGGGAATAGCACTCTTAATATATGGAATATTTTTGATAATATTTCCACAATATGCTTTTATTCCTGCAATAATATCAGGAATTTTAACTATCGTTATCTTACACAAATTTGTTTATGGCGTTAGAAAAGAGATAAAAGTGGGGGCTGAGAGGTTTATTGGGAAAATTGCCACTGCTATAGAGGACTTTGGTGAAAATGGATATGGCAGGGTTGAGATAGAAAACCAAATATGGTTGGCAAAGTCCAATGATAAAATAAAAAATGGAGATAAGGTTGAAATTGTAGGGGTTGAAGGTGTATCCCTAATAGTCAAAAAAGTTGAAGGTGAGTGATATGTTTTGGTTTTGGTTAATATTGGGAATTATTGTATTGTTTATAATTGTTAAAGCAATTGTTATTGTTAATCAATATGAAGGAGGATTAATATTTAGATTGGGAAGAGTTATTGGAAAATTAAAACCAGGAATAAATATAATCATCCCATTTTTAGATGTGCCTGTTAAGGTTGATATGAGGACGAGAGTTACTGATATTCCACCACAAGAAATGATTACAAAGGATAATGCAGTTGTAAAAGTAGATGCAGTTGTTTATTACAGGGTTATAGATGTTGAAAGGGCAATTTTAGAAGTTGAAGATTACGAATATGCAATAATAAACTTAGCACAAACAACATTAAGGGCCATAATTGGTAGTATGGAGTTAGATGAAGTTTTAAATAAAAGAGAGTATATAAACTCTAAGTTATTGGAAATTTTAGATAGAGAGACGGATGCTTGGGGAGTTAAGATTGAAAAGGTTGAGGTTAAAGAGATAGACCCACCAGAGGATATTAAAAATGCAATGGCTCAGCAGATGAAGGCAGAGAGATTGAAGAGAGCGGCAATATTAGAGGCAGAGGGAGAAAAGCAGAGTAGAATTTTGAGGGCAGAGGGTATTGCTGAGAGTTTGAGGATTGAAGCAGAAGGAAAGGCAAAAGCAATACAAATAGTGGCAGAAGCAGCGAGAGAATACTTTAAAGATGAAGCTCAACTCTATAAAGCATTAGAAGTAGCCAATAATGTGCTAAAAGATAATGCAAAATATGTTATCTCAGAAAATGTATTGGAGATTGCTAAAAACTTTATTAAGAAGGATTCAGCTTAACCAAAATTATATATACTCTCTTTTGTAAATATTTTACAACCATATATATTTAATCTTATTTTAAATCATTACAAAAACACAATTTACGATTTTAAAAATTGAAATTAAAAGTTAATAATGAAGGACAGCGGTGATAGTTATGGCATCAACAGATTCAAAACAACTATATTTATTTAAAAAAATGTTAAAGGAATTAAAATCAAAAAAAGGTAAAGGAACTGAGCTTATTAGTTTATATATTCCAGCAGGGAGAAGAATATCTGATGTAGCTCAGCATTTAAGGGAAGAGATGTCACAGGCATCAAACATTAAAAGTAAAAGCACAAGAAAAAATGTTCAATCGGCAATAGAAGCAATCTTACAGAGATTAAAGCTATTAAAAGAGCCATTAGAGAAAGGAGTTGTTATATTTGCGGGAATGATTCCAAGAAGTGGTCCGGGAACAGAAAAAATGGAGACGTATGTTATAGAGCCACCAGAGCCAATAAAAACATACATATACAGATGTGATTCAGAATTTTACTTAGAACCATTAGAAGAGTTTTTAGAGGATAAGGATGTTTATGGGATAATATTAGTTGATAGAAATGAAGCAACGATAGCGTTGGTTAAAGGGAGAAATATAAATATCTTGAAAAAACTAACAAGTGGAGTCCCTGGAAAGTTTAAAGCAGGAGGGCAGTCAGCAAGAAGATTGGAAAGATTAATAGATTTAGCAGCTCATGAGTTTTTGCAGAGAGTAGGACAGAAGGCAAATGAGCAATTCCTCCCATTATTGCAAGAGAAAAAACTTAGGGGAATTTTAGTTGGAGGTCCAGGACATACAAAAAACGAGTTTGTTGAAGGAGATTACTTACATCATGAACTCAAAAAGATTGTGTTGGATACCTTTGATTTGTGCTATACAGAGGAGTTTGGTATAAGAGAGCTTTTAGAGAAAGCAGCTCCATTATTAAAAGATGTTGAGTTGATGAAAGAGAGGGAAGCAGTTCAAAAATTTTTAAAGGAGTTAATTAAAGAGGATGGAGGATTGGCATGTTATGGTGAAAAAGAGGTTTTAGAGGCATTAATGATGGGGGCAGTAGATACTTTAATTGTTTCTGAGGAATTGGATAAATATAAGGTAAAAATTGCATGTAATAATTGCGATTATATGGAGGAGAAGACAGTTGATAAGATTGAACTTATTAAATTGGAGGAAGAAATTAAAAATGCACAATGTCCAAAATGTGGAGGGGCTTTAAGTATTGTTGAAGAGAAGGATTATATTGAATACCTCTCAGAGTTATGTGAGCAGAGTGGAGCTAAACTTATAACTGTCTCATCAGAAACAGAAGAAGGGGCTATGATTTTAAACGCATTTAAAGGAATAGCGGCTATATTGAGATATAAAATACATCAATAGCTATGGTATTTTTCTAAATTTATACATACTTTTTTAAATCCATAATCCTTAAATTTTTTGATAATTTCTTCTCTTCTATCAATTATATTACTCATATCATCTTCAACTTCAATAACTGCCAAGCTCTTATAATCTCTAACTCTTATAGCTCCTTTCACATAACTCCTTAAAAATTCCTCTAATTCTTCTATCTTTTTTAAATCTTCTATTGAAACTTCCCTATTAAACTCAAATCTTGTTAATAAGCATGTTTCTTTTGGAGGGATTTTTATATTTAAATTTTTAGCCATCTCTAATATGTCTTTTTTGCCAATCTTAAAATCTGCAAATGGAGAAACTATGTTAAATTCTTTTTTAGCTCTTAAACCAGGTCTATCTTCAAATAAATCATCGTAATTAGTTCCATCAACGACAACATCATAATTATATTTTTCTTTTTTTTCATTTAATATTCCAAAAAACATTTTTTTACATAAATAACATCTCTCTGGAATGTTTTTAATAATTTCATTAACTCTAACGACTTTTAAATTTAAGTTATACTTTTTTGCATTTTTAATGGCATTATTTAAAGCCCACTCTGAAATGTAAGGAGTTTTTATAAACATACATAAAGTTTCTGTAATTTCAGACAATAATAAGGATAAAAGCAAACTATCAATCCCACCAGAATAAGCAACAATAACCTTTTTATTTTCAAATTTTTCTTTAAGATAATCTTTTAATTTAATTAGTTTTTCCAAAAACATCACCGTTAAGCAATTTTAGAAATTATTATATATCATTCTATCTTAATAAAAAGTTAAAGGTAAAGAAATATGAGGGAAATAATATGATGGAAAAACTCAAAGAGATAGAAAAAGTCGCTAAGGCAATTAAAGAGAAGATATTAAATCATTATGGATATATCAGAGTTATAACTCATCACGATACCGATGGGTTGAGTAGTGGAGGCATTTTAGCTAAGATGTTGATGAGAACAAATAAATTATTTCATTTAACTGTTGTTGAACACCTATCCAATAATGTTATTGAAAAATTAGCTAAGGAAAATGAAATGAATAAACCACTTTTTATATTTGCAGACATGGGTAGTGGGCAGATAGAGGATATAATAAAAAATAACTTTAATGCTATAATATTAGACCATCATCCGCCAATTATAAAGGAGAGCTTTGTTAATGAAAACATCATCCAGCTAAATCCACACATCTTTGGAGTAGATGGAGCAAGGGAGATAACTGCAAGTGGAGTTTGTTATTTAGTGGCGAGAGAATTTGGCTATTATGATTTAAGCGTCTTAGCAATAGCAGGGATTATTGGAGATATGCAATACAATCCTCTCTTAGGTTTGAATAAATTTATTGTAAATGAAGCGAGAGAGTATAGGTATGTTAAAATAGTGAGAGATATTGTTTATAATATCTACGATGTTGAAATATATAAGGCAATGGCTTACTGCACTAAACCCTATATCCCAGATTTAGCTTCTGAGGTAAAAGCATATAAATTTTTAAAAGAGATTGGCATAGACCCAAATAAAAAAGAGTTAGATGATAAGGATAAAAAAAAGCTTTTATCAGCAATAATTTTCAAATACCCAAAAATTGAGAATCTAATGATAGATAGATATTTAATTGAACATAAGGTTAAAGATGCCTTTTTATTGTCAGAGATGTTAAATGCAGTGGGAAGGAATGGTTTATTTGCTGTAGGTATTGGGATATGCTTAGAGGATGATGAGTGTATAAAAATAGGTAATGAAATTTTATGGGAATACAAAAAGAATTTAATTAACGAGCTTAAAAATGTTAAACTAAAAAAATTAAACAACATTTATTACTTTGAAGGTAAAAAGGGGATGATTGGGATTATTGCTTCTATATTGGTTGATGATAAACCGGTTATCGGTTATCATATTGAGGGAGATATAGCCAAATTCTCTGCGAGAGGAAATAGAGAACTTGTAAATAGGGGCTTAAATTTAAGTTTGGTTATGGCAGTTGCAAAAGAATTTGATGGCAGTGGGGGAGGGCATGATGTTGCCTCTGGGGCAGTAGTTCCAAAAGACAAAGTGAAAGAATTTTTAAAAAGAGTAGATGAGATTATTGGAGAGCAGTTAAGAA
>JBDOKN010000007.1:0-5262 GCA_039833665.1 Methanocaldococcus sp. | reverse complement strand
TTTGGTGGTTTTAATGTATGAGATAGTTAGATATGAAGGAGGGGTCTATAAAAACAACATCTTTAAAGAGTGGATTGAGGACATTGGTGGATTTATCATTCAAGAGCATGTTATGCAGTTAGATGTTTATATGACCTTGGCAATTCCTCAAAATGAACTTGAAAACATTAAAGAGGAAGCAAAAAAATACAAAGGTAAGATTATAGAGACGCCATTAGCAGGGACAGAGATAGCTGTTGTAGCTCCAAGTTTATCAAGGCATCATTTACCACATACAGCTTGCGATATCTCAGAGTATTTGAGGAGATTTGGAGCTAAACCAAACATGATTGGATTAGCAAGAGGAGTTGGGAGAGATATAGCCCAGCTAAGGGAGAAAGAAAAGAGATTGATAGAAGAGCATGATTTGGCTGTTTATGTAATGGGCAACTTTGAAGATTGCATTAAAAATAAAACCCATCTATTTGATGTAGATGTCCCAGTTGTTGTTACGGGAGGACCTGAAAAAATAGATATTCCCTATCCTTATGTTGGAAATCTTGGAAGGAGAAGTCATAGATTAAGACATGGAGAAGAAATTAGGGCTTTAAGAAAGATGGTTGATGTGATAACAGAACTTATAAATGAGAGAAGGAGAGAGTTATCTTACGACCCTCCAATTGTTCCACCAGTAGTTGTTAAGGATGAGATTGAAAAGCAGGTTGATGAGATTTTTTCTATTCTATCACCAATGCCTATCGTTACTCAATTGGACGGGTTGAGAGTTAAGTTAGATTATGATAAATATGCTGATAAGATTAGAGAAGTTAAGGTTAAAAACTATATGTTAAAGGATATAGCAGATATTAAAAGAAGTGAGATGAAAAACTACATACTAATAAAAATAAAACCAAAATCAGAGGTTGAGTTTGAAATGCATAAGGATAACTTTTAAATTCATATAATTTAATTTTAAATTTTTATTTTGTTTAAAAGACAAACTATATTTATACTCCTTTTCAAAATATTTTGAAATGCACAAGGCATTAATGAAATTCTTAATGAAAGGAGTTCAAACTTCCTTAATAAATTTTATTCACTTTTGAAAAGAACTATAAAGAGGGAAAGAATGGAGAACTTTAATTTTAAATGCTATGACATAGATGAAAAAGAAATTCCTATTCCTCCTGGTTTGCCACAGTCAATAATCGCCAGATTAATAGAGATTTGTAATGTAAAATTTGATGTTAGAGAGGATGAGATATATAACGTTAAGTATCCTGTATTAATAGGGAAAGAAGAGGATTTAAAGGAAGCTAAAAAATATTTAGAGATAATTACAGAAGCAAAATTAGCTTTAAGAGATATTGCAAGATTAGCAAGGAAATTTAAAGTAAAAGCTAAGATTTATACAGATGATGAGGATTTAAAATATATATTGGATGTTTTAAGCAACGATATTGCCAACAGGGATTATATAGAGATTGTTGATGAAATGCCAGAAGGAGAAAAAGAGGTTATTGAAATTGGAGACAAAAAGATATATGTTGGAATATAAATAAAAATTAAATAAGATAATAAAAATTAAATTACCTTAGCTAATAGAGAGACGATATTCATAACATCTACCTCTTTTTTTAATTTATTCTCTTCTTTAAACTTTTTTAAGCTATCTCTTATGTGGTATTCGCAGAATGGACAAACTGTAATTACTGCATCTACATTTGCATTATAAATCATTTTTGCCCTCCTTTTACCTATTAAGTTTGCTATGTCTGGTTTTCCACTTCTCACCCCTCCCCCAGCTCCACAGCATCTTGCCCCAATATCAACAAATTCAAGTTCTGGAATAGCTTTTAAAATCTCTCTTGGTTGTTTATATATTTTTTGTCCTCTTCTTAAATGACATGGGTCATGATAAGTAACTCTCATTTTTAATGGCTTATACTTTAAAAGCCCTATTTCAGTTAAAATCTCTGTTATATCCTTAACTTCAAACTCTCTATCTTTATAATCATTTTTTAATGTGCTTCCACAACCAGCACAAATTGTTATAACACAATCAACATCTAACTTGTTAAATATCTCTAAATTTTTCTTTTTTAGTTTTTCAGCAACATCCCTCTGTCCAGTTCTAAAAAATGGAGAGCCACAGCAAACCTGATTTTTAGGAATAACAACAGATATGCCATGAGCGTTTAAAACCTTTATTGCATCCTTTCCTACATTCTGCAATCTAAAATCAACCAAACATCCAGTAAAGAAAGCCACCCTCAATTTTTCATTTTCAGCTGGATAGAAATCATCAACTTGCTTTAATAATGGTGTTTCCTCCTCAACAACACTTCTGTTATATTTTAAAACGTTTTCCCTAACTTTTAAATGGCTGTCTATGTAATAGCCCTTACTAAATGATAAAGCCCTAAGCTTTTCTATTGCCTTATGGACAATATCAATCTCCTTTGGGCAGACCTCAACACACTTGGCACACGTTGTGCAGTTATAGATATTTTCAAAGTATGCAGTCACCTCTCTACTGTCTTCATCCCTCTTATCAAAGGCAAACCTTGCCAACTGCCTCATAAAAGTTGGACCTGGATAATCGCTAACCTCCCTCGCTGGACATACAGAGAGGCAAGATAGGCAGTCAATACAGCCCCTAAGTTCTTTGTTCTCTTCAACGTATTTAGGAGGAATGATTTCAAGCTCTTCAGGATAGTTTTTTCTTATGAGATAGTTCTTTATACCCAATAATTTTTTGTAGTATGATTCCCTATCAACTATCAAATCTCTAACTACTTTAAATCCTCTTAATGGCTCAATAATCATATTATCTTCAACTTTTGTCTCACATGCCAATCTTGGCTCTCCATTTATTGTTACAGCACAACTTCCACACTGTCCATTCCTACATGAAGCTCTAAATAAAATATTGGCATTGTAATTTTTGTTTATATACTCCAATGCCTCCAAAACCGTTATATTCTCTGGAACTTCATAGCTTTCAAGATACTCTTTCTCTCCGTTGAATCTCTTTACTGTTATCTTTACCATTATCCCATCCTCAACAGAGCTATTGCAGTTATATATAGGGCTAAAAACAGAAACCCTTGCCATCTACCAATCTTTGAATACCTTGCAAATAAATAAAGGAGGAAGCTCATAACTGCCAATACAGCCATTTGTATATTTTCTGCTGGAAGATACATAAATAAGCTCCCAATAGCCAAAGCTCCTCCTATATCTGCTATATTACTCCCAATAACATTCCCTAAAACCATCCCTCCCAAATTTCTTTTTGCCGCTGCCAAAGAAACCATAAACTCTGGTAGAGATGTTCCAAAGGCAACCAAAGTAAATCCAATAATTTTGTCCGAGATGTTTAGAGATAAGGCAATTTTTTTTGCCCCATCAACAAATAACTCAGCCCCAACTAAGACCCCAACTAAACCAATAACTAACAAAACTAAGGAAAAGACCAAGGAAGGATTATCTTTTTTTTCTTCTTTACTAACCTCAACATTCCCATTTTTTACAGTCCATCTTAAATAGATGGCAAATAAAATTAGCAAAACAATTCCATCAATCCATGAAAATCCATCAATTCCTATAATTGCAGTAAATATAACAAACAAGAGATAGAATAATACGTCCTTCATTAACTTTCTATCAACAATTATTGGGCTTATAATTGCACTAACTCCAAGAACTAATCCAATATTACAAATACATGAGCCAATAGCATTTCCTATCGATATGCCCGGAGCGTGCATATAAGCGGCGTAGGCAGAGGTTAATATCTCAGGTAAAGAAGTTCCAATAGCCATAACAGTAGCTCCAATGACAAAGTTTGAAATGTTAAAATGTTTAGCTATTCTTTCCCCTCCTAAGACAAACCAATCACTTCCAAAATATAATAGAATAAGCCCTAATAAGAAATAACCAATTCCTAAAATCAGCATCATATCTCCCTAATTAGCTTTCTATTTCTTTTAATAAATAAACCCTATCGCCCTCTCTAACTAAGTGATTTAACTTAACTCCAACTCTATTTCCTTTTTTAGCAATTTCAACATCTTTATGGCTTATCTGCATAGATTTAACAATCTCTTCAACACATCCAGTAGTTTTCCCAATTATTAATATGGTATCTCCAACTTTTAAATCATGCCATAGCTCAATCTCTGCCACACTAACCTTTTTGTAAAAATTAACAACTCTCCCAATCTCAATCTTTCTATACTTTGATGCGTTCCCTTCTATTTCATATTGGAAGTCATGATTTTTATTTACATCTCTGAAATAAAATCCAGTGTCATATCCTCTATTATAAACCTTTTCAAGCTCTTTTTTGAAATATGGGAGTTTTTCATAATAAGTTCCATCTAAAACGCTATCTATTGCCTCTCTATAAACCTTTGTTGTTCTCATCACATAATCGGCATTCTTAGCTCTCCCCTCAATTTTAAATGAATCAAAAACCTCCATTAACTCTGGAATATACTCTATCATACATAAATCTTTTGGAGATAAGAGATATTTCCCTTCACAAACTATCTCATAAGTGCCGTCATGATGCTCATTAATCAACTTCCACTTTCTTCTACATGGTTGTAGGCAATCTCCACAGTTTGCATGCCTTCCAAATAAATAGGAGCTTAAAAAGCATCTTCCACTTATAGCTACACACAAAGCTCCATGAACAAAGCCCTCTAACTCTAAATTTATTTTATTTTTTGTTAAATTTTTTCTAATCTCTCTTATTTGATTTAAAGTTAGCTCCCTTGATAATATAACCCTCTTTGCAAACTTTGAATAAAACTTGGCTGTTAAGGAGTTTGTTATGTTGCATTGAACGCTTGCATGAACCCTCAACCCTAACTCATTAGCCAGCTGCATAGTTCCCAAGTCACTAACTATAACCGCATCAACCTCAGCAGAATTTGCAAAGTCCAAGATTTCCTCAACTTTCTTTAAATCACTCTCATAGATAACTGTATTTGTGCATAGATAAACCTTTTTGTTGTTGTTGTGGGCGTATTTAATGCCTTCTATCAACTCTTCCCTTGTAAAGTTTTTTGCATTTGCTCTCATGTTTAACTCTTTCAATCCGCAATAAATGGCATCAGCACCATAATCAATAGCTGTTTTTAAACATGTTAAATCATTAGCTGGAGCTAATAACTCAACCATAACCATCACTTAGAAATTTATATATATTTAAATTTTAAATTATAATTAGAGGCGTCAAAATAGCAATAAATCAATATAACTTCATTATAT
>JBDOKN010000006.1:0-1758 GCA_039833665.1 Methanocaldococcus sp. | reverse complement strand
TCATATAACTCCATGCACGTCTTTTTTACACTTAATCCATTCTCAACCACAATATTTAATAACTCCTCATACGGAATTTTCTTCTCTATTATCTTCCAATAATCTCCAAATATATTGCTTTCCATTATATATTCAAGCACTTCTAATATTTTTATACTTAAATCCAACTTTAATATTTCTGAAATTAGAGAACTCTCTTTTTCTTCCAATTGAGCAATCTTGTCTAAATCATTGGGATTATTTGCCCTTAGTTCTTCTAATATTACTCTAATATTATTTAATTCCCTAAGTTTTATTTCCCCCTTTTCAATCATTTCTCTTTTTTTGTCTTTTATTTCAACCAAGGTTGGGTATTCAACAGTATTCCTCATAAAATCACCTAATAATAAAATTAGGTTAAAATAACTTATTTCTTTTTCTTCTTATCCTTTTTCTTTGATTTATAATATCCTTTTAATACTGGAAGTTTTGGAAAATCATCTAATAATTTGTAATATACATCTCCATATCTCTCACTAATCACTACAATATGGGCAGGAGGATGAATTTTTCTAATTCTATCTATTGCTTTTGGTGCTTTCTCTGCAATTTTGGCTAAGCATGCTTTTTTACATGGCTTTTTTACTTCCCCCAATATGTGGCTTAATATTTCATCAGCTGCCTCTGGAACAATAATTTTTGGCTTTCCAATAATTGTTAGCTCTGCATGTCTATCAACATCTGCCAAGGCATTCTTTAGTTTTTCATAACTATCTCCTCTAATTAATAATATCGTCATAACTATCCCTAAACGTGTTTTTTTATAAAATTTAAATTTAATTAAATACTAAATAATAATTCTAATAATAATTAATAATAATTATATTAACGATTAATATCCTATCTCCTATGTTTATCATTATGTTTCAAATATTCCTCGAGCATAAATGGAAAATCAGAGGCATCAACGAACCTCAACCCCAATCTCTGAGCCCATTTTTCAATGCCTCCATCACTTGCCACTACTGCGGCATCTAACTCCTTAGCTAACAATAACACATCTAAGTCAGGGGCACTGTCTAAAGTTCCAACCCTTAAAGCACTTCTGTATTTATTTCTAAAGGTATTTATTGTTTTTGATAATACTTTATTTATGATTTCATTTTTACTCATTTCTGGATGTTTTTTTGATAACTCATAAACCATATCTGACGTTCTTATAATATGCTCCTCTCCAATTCTCATCCCTTTGTTAATTCTTTCTCTCAAATCTTTAACATACTCATAAAAAATCTCTGAAGGAATTTTTATCTCATATCTGTTTGGAGTTTTTTTAACGAGCCATGTATCAACCTTAACTATAACATCTTTTGGACATCTCTCATTTTCCAAAAATCCCATTAATTCATTATATACTGTTGGATATGGAATATGGCAAGATATATTTAATTTTATCCTTGCCTCTGCTATCAAGTCCATAACCTTATCTGTTAATTCAGTAACCGTCTTAACCCCTAATGCTTTCCTAACTGATGGCTCAGTAAAGGCACTTGTATCTAAACAGAATCTCTGTTTTTGCATACCTCTCCCCAAAAATTTAATTTTATTGGATTTTAGATAATTTTAATTTATTTCTATTATTGTCTTTCATTTCTAATAGCCAGCACTTTTATCTTTGCAGGATAGTTATTTATATATTTTGATAAAGTTTCATTTGGAATCCTTGCCTCTAATTTGGATAGAACCCTCTCCCTAAAATGTCTTGAAAATCCATAAGGT
>JBDOKN010000005.1:0-3349 GCA_039833665.1 Methanocaldococcus sp. | reverse complement strand
GAAGATTTAGAATTTATTGAAGAACATGGATGTTTAAAAGATGCAGATGCATCATATGTTTCAGATAAAGCAAAAGAGAGGGGGAGAACTCAGCTTGGTAGCTTAGGAAGTGGAAACCACTTTTTAGAGGTTCAGTATGTGGAGAAGGTATTTGATGAGGAAGCAGCAGAGGTTTATGGTATTGAAGAGAATCAAGTAGTTGTTATGGTTCATTGTTTGCCAGAAAATTCTAAGATTTTAACTGAACATGGTTATTATATAAAGATTAAGGATTTAGAAAACTGCTATGATAAGGTTAGAGTTTTAATTTATGATAAAGAGAACAAAACATTAATTCCAGCAAAAATTAAAAAGTTTTGGAAATTCAAAAATAATAAAAGAATCTATAAAATAAAGACCTTCACTGGAAAGGAAATAGTTTGCACAGAAGACCATCCAATATGGACACCATCAGGATGGAAACAAGCTAAGGATTTAAAACCAGATGATTTAGTTCTAACTTATCCTTATGATGGAGTTGAGTATGAAGAACCAGAGGAAAAGATAATTGTTGATGAAGAAGATATTATTAAAGCCGGTGGAACTGAAAGAATGGTTAAAAATCTTAAGAAAAAGGGATTATTGCCATTAAAATTAAATCATGAAAAGATGGGTATTATTGCAAGATTAGTTGGATATGCCTTTGGTGATGCATGGGTTGGAGGAAAAAGACCAAGAGTTAAATTTATTGACAACTTAGACGTTTTAAAAAGAATTAAAGCCGATTTGGAAGAATTAGGATTTTCATCAACAATAGTTAAAATTGCAAAACATAAATCTGAAATAAACCACATAACAGCCAATAAAGAAATAAAAACACGAAGTTTTGAAGGAGAAGGTTATCAATTGGTTGTTTCAGCACCATCATTTGCCATACTTTTAAAATCATTGGGAGTTCCTTATGGTAAAAAAACGGATATTCCATTTAATGTCCCAAAATGGATAAAAGAATCTCCAAAATGGATAAAAAGGTTGTTTTTAGCAGGTTACTTTGGAGCAGAGATGAATATTACAAAACAAAGAAAGGGTGAAATGTATAGATTAGAAAACTTAAAAGTGTCATTGAACAAAGTTGAGGATTTGATTGATAATGGTATTGCCTTTATGGAAGAAATTAAAGAGATATTAGAAGAGTTTGAAGTTGAAGGAAAAATCTACACAAAACCTTATGTTAAAAGAAAAGATGGAAAAACAAGCTATAAAATAATATTAAGATTGAGTGGTGAAATAAATAACTTAATCAAGTTTGCAAGTAAAATAGGGTATGAATATAACACGAAGAGGCAATCAATGTTAATAAAAGCGTTACAGTATTATGTATATAAGAAAAAAATTTTAGAATTGGAAGCAAAAGAAACTGGAAAGAGTTTAAAACAACTATTAAACACAGGTAGAAAATATAGAAAGTATAAAATAGATAGATTTGAGGACTTCGTAAGGAAGTATTCTGAAGGAGATTTGACAATGTGGGACATAGTTGTTTCAGTTGAGGAATTGAAAGAAAATATTGAGACTGTTTATGATTTAACAATAGACGATATAAATCATAACTTTATAGCAAATAACTTTGTAGTTAGTAATACGGGTTCAAGGGGATTAGGGCATCAAATCTGCACCGATTATTTAAGAATTATGGAGAAAGCGGCTAAAATTTATGGAATAAAATTGCCAGATAGGCAGTTAGCTTGTGCTCCATTTGAATCAGAGGAGGGGCAGAGTTACTTCAAGGCGATGTGTTGCGGAGCAAACTATGCGTGGGCAAATAGGCAGATGATTACACACTGGGTTAGGGAGAGTTTTGAAGAGGTATTTAAAATCCATGCTGAGGACTTAGAGATGAGTATTGTCTATGATGTTGCCCACAACATAGCTAAGAAAGAGGAACATATAATAAATGGAAGAAAGGTAAAGGTTATAGTGCATAGAAAAGGGGCTACAAGGGCGTTCCCACCAAAGCATGAGGCAATTCCAAAAGAATATTGGAGTGTTGGGCAGCCAGTTATTATTCCTGGAGATATGGGAACTGCCTCTTACTTAATGAGAGGAACAGAGATTGCTATGAAAGAGACGTTTGGTTCAACTGCACATGGAGCTGGAAGGAAGTTAAGTAGGGCTAAGGCGTTAAAGTTGTGGAAAGGTAAGGAAATCCAAAGAAGATTGGCAGAGATGGGAATCGTTGCCATGAGTGATTCAAAGGCAGTTATGGCAGAGGAAGCACCAGAAGCATATAAGAGTGTTGATTTAGTCGCAGATACATGTCATAAAGCTGGAATATCATTAAAAGTAGCAAGAATGAGACCATTGGGTGTTATTAAAGGATAAACTTCCTCTATTTATTATCCATTAATTTTTAGGTGTAAGTTTTAAATATGACTAACAATTATTTTAGCATAACACCATTATGGATTTTTTGTTTTGCTTTTTTTGTTAATTTATTGAGCGATAAGATTATATTTTTTAAGATTTAAAAAAAGGTGAAATTATGGCTAATAACTTAGAAACAAAAGATTTAGAAAAAATAGCAAGAAAGGTTAGGTATAAAATAGTCAAAATGGTTGGTTTAGCAAAGTCGGGACATCCAGGAGGAAGTTTATCGGCAACTGATATAATTGTAGCATTGTACTTCAAAATAATGAATTACTCCCCAGACAATCCATATAAAAAAGATAGAGATAGGTTTGTTTTAAGTAAGGGGCATGCAGCTCCAGCATTATATGCCGTTTTATCTGAGTTAGGAATAATAGAAGAGGATGAATTATGGAAATTGAGAAGGTTAGAAGGGAAATTGCAAGGGCATCCCTCAATGGATACACCAGGAGTTGAGATTTGCACAGGTTCATTGGGACAGGGTTTTTCAGCGGCAGTTGGGATGGCTTTGGGATGTAGATTGGATAAGCTAAATAACCATGTTTATGTCTTATTGGGGGATGGTGAGTGTCAGGAGGGCATAGTTTGGGAGGCGGCAATGGCAGCAGCTCATTATAAGTTAGATAACTTAATTGCCTTTATTGACAGGAACAAATTGCAGATAGATGGTTGCACTGAGGATGTTATGAGCTTGGGAGATATAAAAGCTAAGTTTGAGGCATTTGGATGGGATGTTTTTGAGATAGATGGGCATAACTTTGAAGAGATTATAAATACAGTAGAAAAAGCTAAAACTCTAAAAAATGGAAAGCCAAAAATGATTATTGCCTATACAATTAAAGGTAAGGGCGTTTCATTCATGGAAAATAATGTTGCATTTCATGGAAAAGCCCCAAGTGAAGAGCAGTTAAAGCAGGCATTAGAAGAGTTAAAATATGAATAA
>JBDOKN010000004.1:0-18895 GCA_039833665.1 Methanocaldococcus sp. | reverse complement strand
CTACCGTCTATAACTACACATGTATCAACACAAACTTTTTTTCCAATTAAATCCAATTCATCAATAGATTTTGTTTCTAACTTTTTTCTCTCTTCAAGATTCATAATAATTCACCCAAATTTTTTATGTTAATGTTAATAAGGATGGGATAAATAGAGACAAATTAGGGAATAAATAAGTAACTTTTAATTTTTAAAAGGTAAATGTGATTATTATTTTTAATCGAGGTTATTTAAATGATTTTTGTAGGTTTAAATTTTTTAAAACTAATGATTTTTAAAATCTTAATGCCCGATATTGAAAATTTTTACTCCTATAAATATTTTTCGATTTGCGGTAAATAGAAAACTTAATTACTACCGTAAATTGATAATTAATAATTGTTGTTAATAACAAAAATTGAGGGTGAGATTGTGAAATTTGGTATTGAATTCGTTCCAAATGAACCAATACAAAAACTCTGCTACTATGTCAAGTTAGCAGAAGACAATGGATTTGAGTACTGTTGGATTACAGACCACTACAACAACAGAAACGTTTATATGGCTTTAACAGCTATCGCAATGAACACAAACAAAATTAAGTTAGGTCCAGGAGTTACAAACCCATACGTTAGAAGTCCAGCAATAACTGCCTCAGCTATTGCAACATTGGATGAGTTATCAGGAGGGAGGGCTGTATTAGGTATAGGTCCAGGAGATAAGGCAACATTTGACGCTTTAGGAATTGAGTGGGTTAAGCCAGTTACAACATTAAAAGAATCAATTGAGGTTATAAGAAAATTGTTGGCTGGGGAGAGGGTTTCATTTGATGGAAAAGTTGTCAAAATTGCTGGAGCGGCTTTAGCTGTAAAACCAATTCAAAAGAAAGTTCCTGTTTATATGGGAGCACAAGGACCAAAGATGTTAGAAACAGCTGGAATGATTGCTGACGGAGTTTTAATCAACGCATCAAATCCAAAGGACTTTGAAGCAGCAATCCCATTAATTAAGAAAGGAGCTGAAGCAGCTGGAAGAAGCATGGACGAGATTGATGTAGCCGCTTATGCATGTATGTCAGTTGATAAGAATGCAGATAAGGCAAAGCAGGCAGCAGTTCCAGTTGTTGCATTCATCGCAGCAGGTTCACCACCAGTTGTCTTAGAGAGACATGGAATTGACATGGAAAAAGTTGAGGCAATAAGAAACGCTTTAAAATCAGGAAACTTCCCAGAAGCATTCAAGAATGTTGATGACAAAATGTTAGAGGCATTCTCAATTTATGGAACACCAGATGATGTTGTTGAGAAGTGTAAGAAATTGGCTGAGATGGGAGTAACTCAAATCGTTGCAGGTTCTCCAATTGGTCCAAATAAGGAGACAGCAATTAAGTTAATTGGTAAGAAGGTCATTCCAGCATTAAAAGAATAATTTAGGATAAAATATATTTCCTTACCTATTTTTATTTATTTTATTTTGTGGGGTGAAAGGTATGAAAAAGCTATTTTTTATTTTTATAATTGCTATTCTGTTATGTGGATGCACGACAAATAAAACAACAAATGTAAATAATGAAATAAATATAAATAAGATTGAGACAAATAAAACATTAAAAAATGAAAGCTTAATTCAAAAAACTGAAAAAGAGCAATTAAATAAAATAAAAGAAATAAAATACATGTATATTGTTAAAGAAGGAAATAAAACAAAAATTCAATTTGCTTTAGCTTGTGAAAATGGCAGTTTAACAAAAGTTGATAATGGGAAGGTTACAGTAGAGATATTTGACGATACTGGTTTATTATTTAAAAAAACTTATGATATCAATAAGCTCCCTATCAAAGCAAAATATTACTATGAGATTGAATTACCAAAAATTAAGGGCTTTTACAGCAATGCAAAGTTTGTGGTAACTTACAAAAATGATAATATAAATGTATCAAAAACAATATATGGAACAATTGAAAGGTATTCAGAAGAAGAAATGAAAGAAATATTCGAAAAAGAATATCATAAAAACTCAATAAAAACTAATATAGAGGAGTTTAGGGATTTAGTTGGAATAAAATTCACTGTAAAAGAATATGGATATTATAAAATATATAATAATCAAACTGATAAAATTGAAGAAGTATTTAGGGTTGATTTTAGAGTTAAAAACTTAAATCCTGATTCTTATCATTTCTCCCCTATGGGTGTATGTTTAGTTTCTGGAAATAAGAAATATGGGAAAATTGGGGGACTTGACGAAATAGAACTTGGAATTAATCAGGAAGTTGATGATTATTGGATATTCAAAAAACCAGATAACTTAGATAATTTAAGATTGAACTTTAAAATGGGAGATATAGTTTATGACATAGGACTTTCGCAGGAATAAAATTTTATAATGCATAAAGATGCCCCTGGGCATCCAACTACCTTATGAAATAATATAAATTGCAAAAGTCCCCATGTGACATCCCCTTTAACACAGAATAGTTAAAATAATTAATAAATAACTCTTAAAAATTATATTTTTTACAATTTTTGCAGATATTTAATAATATTTGCCATAGCCACACATCCATCTCCAACCGCCTTAGCCACTTGCATAACTCCCCCCCTAACATCCCCAACAGCATAAATTCCATCTATATTTGTTTTACAATTTTCATCTGTTTTAATAAATCCTTTTTTATCTAACTCTATTCCACTATCTTTTAAAAATTCGGTATTTGGAACATGTCCCAAGCTTATAAATATTCCATCTGCCTTTATTATTTTTTCCTTCTCATTAACCAGTATTTTAACACCCTCTGCTTTTTCTTCCCCAACAATCTCCAATGGTTTGGCATTGTATATTATTTCAACGTTATTAGCTTCTTTAAGCTTGTCTAACATTATTGGCTCAGCGGCTTTTAACTCTGATTTATCAGTAATTAAAATAATCCTTTTAGCAATGTCTTTTAGATTTATAGCACTCATTATTGCTGGAGTGTCTCTTCCAATAACTATGACATCCTTATTTAAATAAAAGAAAGCATCACACATTGTGCAGTAACTAACTCCCCTACCGATAAATTTATCTTCATTTAACCCAAGTTTTTTGGGTTTTGTTCCAGTTGCTATGACGATAGTTTTAGTTAAATAAGTAGAGTTTTTTGTTATAACTTTAAATGGTCTTTCATTAGTATCTATTTTAACAACTTCGTCATAGATTATTGGTAATTTAAATTTTTCAGCATGATTTTTAAATTTTTCAGCCAATTCATAGCCCCTAATCTCTTCAAATCCGGGATAGTTTTCAACAATCCCAGCTTCTGCAATCCTCCCCCCAGCGTTTTCCTTCTCTATACATAAGGCATTTAACTTACCTCTCATGGCATATATACCAGCTGTTAACCCCCCAGGTCCTGCACCAATAATTATTGTATCATAAATCATTATTTCCACCCCAATTAATTTTTAATATTTTTGATTTTATTTATAAAGATTTCTAAACATTCTTTGCAATTTTTATTACAGCATATTGGAGAATTTAAGAATAAAAGGTTGTGATACAATGAACATCCCCATTTATAGTTCTTTTCAAAAGTGAATGAAATTTATTAAGGAAGTTTGAACTCCTTCCATTAGGAAGGAGTTCATTAATACCTTATATACTCTAAAATATTTTGAAAAGAACTATAGTTCTTGTTCCATAAGTTAGTTTTTTTATTTCATCCTCTATATTATTGTTTAAGTAAAATAATTTATACTTTACCCCTTAATAAAAATAAGTTTGGGGGATATTATGCTGATTATTTTAACTGGTCTTCCTGGGGCTGGAAAATCAACATTCTCAAAGAATTTGGCAAAAACTTTAAGTAAAAATAACATTGATGTTATAGTTTTAGGAAGTGATTTGATTAGGGAGAGCTTCCCGGTTTGGAAAGAAAAATATGAAGAATTCATTAGAAAAGCAACATACAGCTTAATAGATTTCGCCTTAAAAAACTATTGGGTTATCGTTGATGACACCAACTATTATAACTCAATGAGGAGAGATTTAATAAGTATAGCTAAAAAATACAACAAAAATTATGCAATAATATATTTAAAAGCTCCTTTGGATGTGTTAATTAAAAGAAATATTGATAGGGGGAAAAAGATACCAAATGAGGTAATTAAAAGGATGTATGAGAAGTTTGATGAGCCAGGAAAAAAATACAAGTGGGATAATCCATTTTTAATAATAGATACAACAGAAGATATAGATTTTAATGGAATAGCTAAAAAATTGATTGAAAAGAGTAAAGAAATTCCAAAATATTATATTGAAGAAGAAAATAAAAAGGAAATTAAAAATAATAAAGATTACAATATTCTTGACAAAATAGATAAAGAAACGAGAAAAATTATAAGTGAATATATAAAATCTAAAAAATTAGATAAAGATAAAATTAAAGGGGTTGTAGAGCTAAGAAGGAAATTTTTAAAGGATTTAAAGGGAAGGGAAGTGGATGTTAATACAGCTATGGAAGAATTTAAAAATATGTTGGATGAGTATCAAAAATCTAAAAATAGATAGTTTTAAATATGGCTAAAACAGATAATATACTATAAATAATATATGGGGGATAAATATGTCAGAAGGAAAAGAAGTTAAAGAAATAAAGGTTGAAGTTCCTAAGGAAGTTGTAGAGAAGATAGAAAAAATAACCGAGTTTTTAAATAGTTTAAAAGAGAAGAAAGATGTAATTTCAAAGGAGAAAATTGAAGAGATGTTAAAATTAATTGATGAAGTTAAGGATAAATTACCTAAGTTAAATGTTGATATTGAAAAAATAGCTAAAATCTTGGAAGGAAGTGGTAGTGAGGTTAAAATTGTATTTGATAAATTAACGATTGACGGAGAAGTTGGTTTAAAAATCATCCCATTAAAGAAAGAGAAAAAGGAATAAAGTGGGACTTTGCTTGAAAAACTTAATTATTTATTTTTATTTCAAAGATTGATAAAAGAAGGAAGTTTAAAAATCATATTAACAAATGTTTTTTGTTTAGCGATTAGTAGGGACTATGTTATAGCAGACATTAAAAATATAAAAACATTAAAAAGTATTGTTGAAGGGATTTTTCCAAAATCAAAAGATGAAAAAATGAAAAGTTTTTTTGAGAAAATTGGTGATTTTAAAAAACTATTATTGGATATTTCAAAAATATCTGAGATTTTAGTTAAAGAAAAAAAGACATTTATATTAAAATATAATGGGAAAGATGTTTTAATTGTTGGCTATGAAGTAAAAGGAGGATTAATATTAAAAAATATAAAAATTGTTGATAAATTAGCTTTAATAAAAATGCTAAATGAATTTAAAAATTAACCTCTTAAAATCCCATACATCTCCTCTGCCTTCTCATAAACCTTCTCTTCATCAACGGTTAAGATTTTGCCGTCTCTCATAACTATTTTTCCATCTATAATAACATCATCTACGCAGCCATTGAATGCATAAACTAAGTGAGATAAAATATTCTCTTTTGGATATAAGTAGGGCTTATCTAAGTTTATTAAAACAATATCTGCTAAATAACCCTCTTTTAACTCCCCAGCTTTTATATTCAGGGCATTAGCTCCATTTTTGGTGGCAAAGTTAAACGCCTCTTCTGCCTTAACAATTGTAGGATTTAAATTAACCCCCTTATGTAAGATTGCAGAGACCTTTATCTCTTCAAATAAGTTTAAGTTATTATTGCTCCCACATCCATCAGTTCCTAAGGTTATATTTATTCCCTCAGCCAAGAGTTTCGGAATTGGAGCTATTCCAGAAGCTAATTTTAAATTACTAATTGGATTATGAGATACATTTATATTCTTTTCTTTCATTATTTTGATTTCCTCATCTGTTAAATGCACACAGTGAGCGGCTATAACGCTAACATCATCAAAAAAACCAAATGAGTTTAAATAAACAAATGGTTCCATTCCTGTTTTCTCTTTAATCATCTTTATTTCATCCAACGTTTCATTCATATGTATATGTATTTGGACATTATACTTTTTAGCTAACTTATTAACTTCCATTAAAAGCTCTTTTGAACAAGTGTATGGTGCATGAGGTCCAAGAGCTGGTTTTATCCTACTATTATTTAAACTGTTTATATAATTTATATACTTCTCAGCATTTTTAAGTTCCTTCTCTCTCTTTTCTTCATCAAATAAATCAATCATACCATAAGCTAAGACAGCCCTCATTCCACTCTCATTTACTGCTTTTGCTATACCCTCTAAGAAGAAATACATATCGTTAAAAGTAGTTGTTCCGCTTCTAATCATCTCAACACATCCCAACAAAGTCCCCCAATAAACAACTTCCTCATTTAGCTTTGCCTCCATAGGCCAGATATAGTTATTTAACCACTCCATCAATGGCAAGTCATCAGCAACCCCCCTGAATAACGTCATAGGTATGTGGGTGTGGGTGTTTATTAAACCTGGAATAGCTATTTTATTCTTCCCTTCTATAATTTCAACTTCTTCAACTTCTTCTTTTTTAACCTCTCCAATCTTTTTTATTTTATTACCTTCAATTAATATATCCTGTCTTTTTCCATTTACAAATACATCTTTTATTAATATCATTATTTCCACCCTAAAAATTTTTAAATAAAAATAATAAAATTTTTAAATAATCATTATTGCTTTATTATTTTGTTATTTGTATTATCTTATAAATCTTTTAATTACAAAATACCGAAAACCTTAAAATAGTATTAAGGTAAATAGATGTAGCGAGTTTAATAAAAAAATTTTTATGGTGGTAGAATGGTTAAGATATTCTACGATAAAGATGTAACCTTTGATGCAGTTAAAGACAAAACAATAGCAGTTATTGGTTACGGAAGCCAAGGAAGAGCTCAGGCATTAAACATGAAAGATAGTGGTTTAAATGTAATAGTTGGTTTGAGACCTAATGGAGCATCATGGAACAAGGCAATTAAAGATGGACACACAGTCATGACAATTGAAGAAGCTGCTGAGAAGGCGGATATCATTCACATATTGATACCAGACGAAGTCCAGCCAATGGTTTATAAAAAACAGATTGAGCCATACTTAACAGAAGGAAAGACAATAAGCTTCTCACATGGTTATAACATACACTTTGGATTTATAAAACCCCCAGAGAATGTGAATATAACAATGGTTGCTCCAAAATCCCCAGGAGCTATGGTTAGAAAAACCTATGAGGAGGGCTTTGGAGTCCCTGGATTGGTTGCTGTTGAGAGAGATTATACAGGGGATGCTTTACAAATTGCATTGGGAATGGCTAAAGGTATTGGATTAACAAGAGTTGGAGTAATACAAACAACTTTTAGGGAAGAGACAGAAACAGATTTATTTGGAGAGCAGGTTGTTTTATGTGGTGGAGTTACTGAGTTAATCAAGGCAGCGTTTGAAACCTTAGTTGAGGCAGGTTATGCTCCAGAGATGGCATACTTTGAAACATGCCACGAGTTAAAGTTGATTGTTGATTTAATCTACCAAAAAGGATTACAAGGAATGTGGGAAAATGTCTCAAACACTGCTGAATATGGTGGCTTAACAAGAAGAGCAAGAGTTATAAATGAAGAGTCAAGAAAGGCAATGAAAGAGATTTTAAAAGAGATTCAGGAAGGTAAATTTGCAAAAGAGTGGAGTTTAGAAAGAGAAGCGGGCTTCCCAGAGCTAAATGCTTTAAGAAGATTGGAGAAAGAGCATTTAATTGAGAAGGTTGGAAAAGAGTTGAGAAAGATGTGTGGATTGGAGAAGGAGTAAGTTTTAATCTTTTTTATTTTATTAATTTAAAAATGTATGATATTAAGGGGTTATACTCCATTTCCAGAATGGAACAACCTCTACCAAATACTCTTTATCATTAACTGTTATTTTTTCTAATCCTTCATCGTTGTAAGTAATAATTTTTAAATTGACATTATTATTGAGTTTTAAATCTTTTATTGCCTTTTCAAATGCTTTAATTTCTCTTTGCTTATTAATCTCATTTAATTCATAACATACTTGAATTAACTCCTTATTCTCTCCAAATATTAAAAAATCAATTTCATAATTTTTTCCTTTGACATAAAACAGATTCTCATTTTCAACAAAACCTCTCTTTCTCAACTCCAAAAACACAAGGTTTTCCAAAATCCTCCCTTTATTTTTACTAAAACTTAGAGAAAAGTTCCACATTCCATCAATAACATAGAGTTTTGAGTTGGATATTGTTTTTGTTTTATAGGAGAAGTTGTTTAATAAAAATATTAGATAGGCATCATTAAAATACTCTAAATAGTTGTAAATGCATTCTCTACTTATTTTTGTATTAAATTCTTTGAGTAAATTGGTAATATTTTTAATAGAAACCTCATAGGCAAATAAATTTATTAAAATGTTTCTCAAAACTTTAATTTCCTTTATATTTCTAATGTTATGCCTTTCAACAACATCCCTATAAAATATACTATCTAAATACTCTCTTAAAACCTCTTTTTTAATGTTCTCATCATCTATCAAAGTTATTTCTGGAAAACCTCCAAATTTAATGAATTCGTTTAGATATTTCAGTAAATATGCTTTTTCAACTGTGGAGTATCTTTCTTTGATGTTGAAGTTCTTAAACTTCAAAAACTCCTTAAAGTTTAGTGGTAATACTTCAGTTTTTAGATTCCTTCCTCTTAAAGATGTAGCAATTTCTTTTGATAATAACTTAGAGGATGAACCAGTTATAAAAACGTTGAAACCACTATCATTCAACCTCCTAACAAATTTATCCCAATTGTCAATATTCTGAATCTCATCAAAAAATAGGTTTTTTGTATTTTTTATAGACAGTGCAATCTTTAAGAGTTCATTTAATTCATCTACAGCTATATTTATTAATCTCTCATCTTCAAAATTTATATAGATAAAATCATCCTTAAAATGCTTGTTTATAATTTGAAATAAAAAATACGTCTTCCCTCCTCTTCTCACACCATAGATAACCTTTATTTTGTTAGGAAGGAGTTTTATTTCAATATCTCTATCAATAACCTTTACATGTTTAATCTTTTCTAAGTTGTCTAACACAACCTCCTCAAATAGTATCTTTTTGTCTATCATACTTGACACTTTTAATATTTTTATGTCTAATATGTTAGATGAAGTATTTAAATTTTCTCTTTATAAAACATCCATCTTCTTAAATTCATATCCGACAATAAACATAATTAATTTCAACAAAATCAAAAACTTTATATAATATTGATATTTTATTTTTATTTGTGATTAATATGGAGAAAGTGGCAATATACATTATGGGGGATATTGTTTTAGCTGAAAATACTGGAAAAGCGTTAAAAAAATGGAGAAATCTCTTTAATATCCAACAGATTGAGTTGGCTAAACATCTAAACGTCTCTCCATCTGTCATAAGTGATTATGAGGTTGGAAGAAGGAAAAATCCTGGTGTAAATATTGTAAAAAAGTATGTTTTGGCATTAATAGAAATTGATAAAGAGAAAGGAGGACAAACAATAAAAGCATTAAAAAGGATTTTGGATAAAAGCCCATCAATGAAGGCAATTTTATCAATAAAAGAGTATGAAAATCCTATATCACTTAAAGAATTTGTAAATATTATTGAAGGGGAGATTGTTGTTGGAGATAACTTGAATATACCAATATATGGACATACGGTTGTTGATAGTATAAAGGCAATATTGGAAATGACTGGAGATGACTTTTATCACCTATACGGATGGACAACTGAAAGGGCGTTAATATTTACAAATGTATCAACTGGAAGAAGTCCAATGGTGGCTGTTAGAGTTAGCACAATGAAACCAAGAGTTGTTATTCTTCAAGGGATAGATAAAGATAAAATAGATAAATTAGCTTTAAAATTGGCTGAGATTGATAACATCCCACTAATAACAACTCACTTAGATACGAAAGAACTTATAAAAAGATTAAATGAGATAAAATAAAATTTTGGTGAAAATTATGGCTGGTATTGTTGGATATGGGGCATATATTCCAAAGTATAGGATAAAGGTTGAAGAGATAGCAAGAGTATGGAATAAAGACCCGAATGCAATAAAAAATGGACTTTTAGTTTATGAAAAAGCCGTTCCAAGCTTAGATGAAGATACTGCAACCATTGCTGTTGAAGCATCAAGAAATGCACTAAAAAGAGCAAACATAGACCCAAAAGACATTGGAGCAGTTTATGTTGGGAGTGAAAGCCACCCTTATGCGGTTAAGCCAACAGCTACAATTGTTGCTGAGGCAATTGACGCAACTCCAGAGCTAACAGCGGCTGACTTAGAATTTGCTTGCAAGGCAGGGACTGCTGGAATTCAGATGTGCATGGGATTGGTTGATAGTGGTTTAATCAAATATGGCTTAGCTATTGGGGCAGATACGGCACAAGGAGCCCCGGGAGATGCGTTAGAATATACAGCAGCAGCTGGTGGAGCTGCCTATATAATAGGAAAATCAAAAGTTATAGCTGAGTTCAATGGCACTTATTCTTACACAACTGATACGCCAGATTTTTGGAGAAGAGAAGGAAAGCCATATCCAAGACATGGAGGAAGATTTACTGGAGAACCAGCTTATTTTAAACATGTTGTTAATGCGGCTAAGGGATTGATGGAAAAGATGGGAACAAAGCCAGATGATTATGATTACTGTGTATTCCACCAACCAAATGGAAAATTTTACATCAGAGTAGCCAAGATTTTGGGCTTTAAGGAGGAGCAGTATAAAGTTGGATTATTAACTCCTTACATTGGTAATACTTACTCAGGAGCTGTTCCTTTGGGATTATCAAATGTTTTAGATAACTGTGAAGGAGGAGAAAGAATTTTGGCTGTTTCTTATGGTAGTGGGGCTGGGAGCGATGCATTTGATATAACAGTAACTGATAGAATAAACAAAGTTAAAGACAAAGCTCCAAGAACTGCTTATTATTTAGAGAGGAAGGAATATATTGATTATGCAATATACGCCAAATTTAGAAAGAAGATTAAGATGTAAAAAATAAACAACCGATACCTAAGAAACAATTAATTACTGAATTCTATGAAAGGGTGGAAGAATGAGAGATGTTGCCATTATTGGTTATGGACAAACAAAGTTTGGTGAATTGTGGGAAAGGAGTTTTAGAAGTTTAATTGTTGAAGCTGGAGTTAAGGCAGTTGAAGCAGCTGGCATTGATGGAAAGGATATAGATGAGATGTATGTTGGAAACATGAGTGCTGGTTTGTTTGTTGGGCAGGAGCATATAGCTTCATTAATAGCTGAGCATGCTGGTTTAAATCCAATTCCTTCAACAAGGGTTGAAGCGGCTTGTGCATCTGGTAGCTTAGCTTTAAGGCAGGCAGTTTTAAATGTAGCGAGTGGGGCGAGCGATGTTGTTTTAGTTGGTGGAGTAGAAAAGATGACTGATGTTGTTGATGCAACTTCAGCAATTTCATCTGCCTCAGACCAAGAATGGGAAGCGTTGTATGGGGCTACTTTTCCCTCATTGTATGCTATGATGGCTCAGAGGTATATGTATGAATACGGTTTAACTTTGGAAGAATTATCAATGTGGAGCGTTATTATGCATGAAAATGGCTCAAAGAATAGATATGCACAATTTCCATTTAAGATTACATTGGAGCAGGTTCTTAACTCCTCACCAGTTGCTGAACCTTTGAGGTTGTTGCATTGCTCCCCGGTTTCAGATGGAGCTGCTGCCCTTATAGTTTGTGAAGCAGAGAAAGCTAAGGAGTTTGTAAATGAGGATGATATTATTTACATTAAAGCAAGTGCTCAGGCATCTGATACTATTGCATTACATAGCAGGGAGGATATAACAAGTTTAAAAGCCGCAAGAGTAGCAAGTGAAAAAGCATATAAAATGGCAAATATAGAGCCAAAAGATATAGATGTTGCTGAAGTCCATGACTGCTTTGCTATAAATGGTTTAATATTGATGGAAGAACTCGGCTTTTGCAAAAAAGGAGAGGCAGGAAAGATAGTTTATGATAGAAAGATAGCCGTTGATTATGATGGTTTCCCAGCAATAAATCCAAGTGGTGGATTAAAAGCTGCAGGACACGCTTTGGGAGCTACCGGTATAAGACAAGTTGGAGAAATTTACTGGCAGTTAAAGCAAGATAAGGAGGTTAAAGATAGACAGGTAGAGATTAAAAACGGTTATGGAATTGCTGTGAATGTTGGAGGGACTGGTGGAACTGTATGTGTTCATATTTTGTCAGATAGAAAATAGTTTGCAATAGGGTTTATAATATACAAAAAAGTTAAATTAAACATCCCTTATTTGCCATTTAATAAAAATAAAAACGTGAGAGATTGACAGGAAAGTTTTGTCCATTTATTAAGGGTATTTGTAAAAAAGACAGATGTGTTATGTGGATAGGAGGGGAGTGCAGATTAATTATGTTGATAGATTTGTATATATCATCAAAAATCTACGAGCTTTATGGGTATGAGAATGGAGTATTAGAAATTGAAGATGTGGAAGAAGATGAAGCAAGTTAATTGGTGGGATTGTGTGCAGTTGTAACCTCTACTTCAATGGGAAGTTAGTTATGGAGGATGTTATGATTGTTGAAAAGGATGGAAATAAAATTATAGCCATTGACTTATTTGGGGATAGGAAAGAGTTTATTGGAGATATTAAAAAGATTGATTTAAATGAAAATAAGATATTTATTGAGGGATAAGTTCGAAAATATGAGAGATAATCTCTTATTAATAGTTGTGAGGGGATAGAATGGTTGTTAGAAGTTGGAGGCACATAAAGGAGAGATATAATTTAATTGGAGTTAGATGTAAAAATTGTGGGACAGTTTATTTTCCTCCAAGAGAGATATGTCCAAAGTGTAGAAGAAAAACAAAATTTGAGGAGATAAAATTAAGTGGTAGAGGAAAGGTTTATACATATTCAGTTGTTCATGTAGCTCCAAAGGACTTTGAGAAGCAAGCCCCTTATGTAATAGCAATTATTGAGTTGGAAGAAGGGGCAAAAATTACAGGGCAAGTAGTAGATTGCAAGCCAGAGGATGTTTATATAGGCATGCCAGTTGAGGCGGTATTTAGAAGAATTAAAGAGGATGGAGACGATGGAGTTATAACTTATGGTTATAAATTCAAACCAATTGAAAATTAATTTATTTTATTATTTTGTGGGATTATGAAATTTCTATTTTCAAAGACAAAGATTGAAATTTTAAAAAAATTGAATGAAAGGAATTATACTATTTCTGAATTATCAAAAATTTTAGGTAAATCAAAATCAACAATAAGTGAGCATTTAAACACTTTATATGAAATGGGTTTGGTTGATAAAGAAAGACATAGCAAGTGGGTTTATTATAAAATAACAAACAAAGGAAAGAAGGTTTTAGAGAACTTAGAGGCGCTGATTTTAATGGTTAGCAGTATTTTTGCACTAATTGGTTTGTGGATCTACTATATATTCAAACAAATAAAATACCAAGCAAGAGAAGTTGTACTTTTCAGAAAGAGCCGCTATTTTTAATTTTTTTAATTATCTCTACTTTTTTAATAATCTTTATAGTTCATTTAGTTTATAAAATTATTCGGAGATAACCGAACGATTTAGAAATCATTATATAGTATCTTTTTTAGATATATAAATGAATTAGCTTTTTAAATATTCTTATCAAATATTCTTAGGTGATATAATGAAAATTAAGGCAGTTGCAATATTTTTATCATTATTAATGATTATATCGTTATTTTCTGGATGTGTTGAAAATGAAAAGCTTATAAAAGAAGAAAGTAATGATTTCAAATTAATTCCTGTTAATTCCAAATCAAATTTTGAAGAATTTAAAAATACCGTTGAAAATTCAATAAGAAACTACATCTACGTTGGATATAGTTATGCAAGTAGAGAAGTGCAGATAACCTCAACTGTTAAATCTTCTAATGTAGAAACCTCAACTGAGCCAGAAAGATTTTCAAAAACCAATGTTCAAGTTAAAGGAGTTGATGAAGCAGATATATTAAAAACAAATGGAAATATTATTGCCTTTTCTCAAAATAAGATTTATTTAATTAAGCCCCTTCCTCCAAAAGACGCTAAAATAATAAAAAACATATCTGAATGTGGCTATCTCTACTTAACAAACAATACGCTAATGATTATAAGTTGGGACAAGATAACCGCCTATAATATCTCAAATCCAGAAATCCCAAAAACAATTTGGAAGATAGATTTAAATGGAAGTTATGTTGATTCAAGATTATATAATGGGACGTTGTATTTGGTCGTTAGAAAAAAATCCATTAACTGCCCAATTATATGGAACGGCTATAAAATTGGTTATGATAAATATTACATCCCAATAATCCCTCCAATCTATGCAAATGATTATGACATAACTTACATAATAAGCAAAATAGATGCAAAAACTGGGGAAGTTAAGAATTCAATTGCAATTGTTGGAAACTACAAAACAACCCTGTATATGTCAAAAAATAATCTATATTTTGCCTATAACTTGAAAATTAATGAACAAAAACTCATGCTCAACTTCTTAAAAGAAAATGCAAACAAATACTTCCCACCAGAGATTGCTGACAAGATAAAAAGGATTATTGAAAATGATGACTTTGGAGACAATGCCAAATTCATTGAGATAACTGAAACTATTGAAAGATATTTAAGCTCCCTCCCCTCTGAGAAGAGACATAACTTAATGAAAAAGTTGCAGAATGACTTTGAAAACTATTTAGAAGAACATTGGGAGGAGTTTGAATACACTGGGATAGCCAAAATTAACTTAGATACCTTTGAAGTCAAAAGTGGAAAGGTTAGTGGGCATCTATTAAACAACTTTGCTATGGATGAATACAAAGGATATTTGAGGGTTGCAACAACAATTGGGGATTGGAGATTTAGGGATAAGATGACAAACAACATCTACATCTTAGATAAGGATTTAAATGTTGTTGGAAAGCTAACTGGCTTAGAGAAGGGAGAAAGGATATATGCAATAAGATTTATGGGAGATAAAGCATATATTGTAACTTACAAAGAGACAGACCCTTTATTGGTTATTGATTTGAAAAATCCTAAAAATCCAAAGATTTTGGGAGAGTTAAAGATTCCCGGGTATTCCACATATTTGCATCCAATAGGCAATAATCTATTTATAGGTATTGGTAAGGATGAAGATGGAAAATTAAAAATCTCTCTCTTTAATATATCTGATTTAGAAAATCCAAGGGAAGTTGATAAATTTAAGCTAAATGAGTGGTGGAGTCCAGCTTTAAGGGATTATCATGCATTCTTATGGGATGAGAAGTATAAAATTCTTTTCTTGCCGATTTATAATCATGCTTATATCTTTAAGGTTGAAGATAATGATATAGAGATGGTCAAGGATGATGAACATAAAACAAATGTTTTGAGAGCTTTATTTATAAATGATTATCTATATACATTCTCTCTTTCAGAGATGCATATTTTAGATGAAAATAACTGGCAATTACTCAAAAAAATTGAGTTTAATAATTATCTCCCTTATGGATGTGGATTAAAAATGAAAAATCATTAGCTATTAATTTTTTTATTTTTAATTTTTTATTTTTGATAAGCCAATTTATAAAATTAAGTATATAAATAATACAGAAACTTAGGAAACTATAAAAACCATTACACAATTATTAAACTTAAAGTTTTTAGGTAATTTAGGAAACACATAACGTAAATGGTGAATAAAATGAAGTGGAGAAGAACACACTACTCAGCAGAGATTAAGCCAGAAATGGACGGGCAGGAAGTTATTGTAATGGGCTGGGTTCATTCAATTAGAGCATTAGGAAAGATTATATTTGTCATTTTAAGAGATAGAGAGGGAACTGTGCAAATTGTAGCACCAAAACAAAAAGTTGGAGAAGAGTTGTTTAAACAGATAAAGAAACTTGGAGCCGAGGATGTCATAGCAGTTAAAGGTAGAGTTATAGCTAACGAAAAAGCACCAAATGGATTTGAAATATTGCCATTAGAGTTGGAAGTTTTAAACACCGCTAAAAGACCTCTTCCATTAGACCCAGCTGAAAAAGTTCCAGCTGAATTAGATACAAGATTAGAAAATAGATTTTTAGATTTGAGAAGGCCAAAGATTCAAGCAATATTTAAAATTAGAAGTGAGATGCTAAAATCAGTGAGAAATACACTCTACAATGAGGGCTTTATTGAGGTAAATACGCCGAAATTGGTTGCTTCATGCACAGAGGGAGGGACTGAGTTATTCCCAATCTCATACTTTGAAAAGGAGGCGTTTTTAGGGCAAAGTCCTCAGCTCTATAAGCAGATGTTAATGGCAAGTGGATTGGATAGGGTTTTTGAGATAGCACCAATATTCAGGGCTGAGGAGCATAATACAAGGAGACATTTGAATGAAGCTACTTCAATTGATGTTGAAATGGCATTTGCTGATGATAAGGATGCTATGGAGATATTGGAGAAGGTTGTTTATAACGCATTTGTAGATGCCTATGAGAATAGAAAGAAGGAGATAGAGATTTTGGGAATTGACTTTGAACTTCCACCAGAGAAGTTTGATAGAATAACCTATGATGAGGCAATTGACATAGCTAATTCAAAGGGTGTTGAGATTAGTTGGGGAGAAGATTTAAGTAGAGAGGCAGAGAAGGCAATTGGAGAGGAGATGGGAGGCCTCTACTTCATAACTGACTGGCCTTCCGAAATTAGACCGTTCTATACAATGCCAGATGAGAAAAATCCAGAGATTTGTAAGGCATTTGATTTAATGTATAAAGATTTAGAGATTTCCTCAGGAGCTCAGAGAATTCATCTGTATGATTTGTTAGTTGAGAATATTAAGAAGAAGGGATTAAATCCAGACGGCTTTACTTATTACTTAGAGGCATTTAAGTATGGGATGCCACCACATGCTGGTTGGGGGTTGGGAGCTGATAGATTTACAATGGTTTTAACTCAGCAGGAGAATATTAGGGAATGTGTATTGTTCCCAAGAGATAGGCAGAGATTAACTCCATAACTCAAAACCTTTATAGATTCTGAGTAAAATATTACAACTTATGATAGAAAAAATAACCCAAACTCTCTCACTAACAATTACTTTTTTGTATTACAGCATTCCAACACTTATTGTTGGTTTATTTGTCTCTCAAATTCTCATAGAGAGTAATATCATCAAAAAAATCTATTTTGTTGGAAAGATATTTACAAAGCTGGCAAATCTTCCAGAGGAGTGTGGAATAGCCATAACAACCTCTTTTATTGAACCAAGAATGGCAAATATAATGCTCGTAGATTTTTATAAGAAAGGTATTATAAATAGAAGAGAACTTTATATCTCATCTTTAATAGATGCATTTCCAGCAATGCTTAGGCACTGGGATTCTCTATTGCCAATTTTAATCTCAACATTGGGATTTTTTGGAATAGTTTATTTTATAATCTTAGTTTTAATTGGATTTATTCAGACACTAATTTTTATAGTTGTTGGAAAGATAACATTAAAAAATAGAGAGTATAAAGAATATAACACAGACAAAAAGATAAAACTAAACAAAGAAATTGTTTATACTGCCTTTAAAAGCACTATAAAATATAGCATTCCAATAATAAGGGATATAACAATAGCATCCGTTATAACATCATTTTTGATAGAGTTTGGATTCTTTGACTATATAACTGAAATTATAAAATCTGAGGCCTATTATCTACCTCTTTCAGTTGAAGAGATTTCTATAGCAGTTACTCAGCCAATAAACTACATAGGAGCTTTTGTCTTAGCTGGGGAGTTTTTAAATAGAGGAATTTTAAATGAGATTGAGGTTGTTAGGGCATTGCTTCTTGGCTCTATACTATCAAGCATTCCAGCGTTGAGGTTTTTAGCTCCTTACTATATGGGCATATATGGATTTAAAGACGGGCTTAATTTGATGGTAATTTCTACATTAGTTAGAGTTTTGATAACTGCTCTATTTGTAATAATAACTCTAATACTGTGAGATTATGAGTATAAAATATCAAAAGGTTGGAGATGTTGTTATCGTTAAAAAAGAATTAAGTGAAGATGAAATTAAAGAAATAGTGAGAAGAACTAAATGTAAAACTATCTTGCTATATACTACCCAAATAACTGGAGAGTTTAGAACTCCCCATGTAAAAATTCTATATGGAGATAAAACAGAAACAATCCATAAAGAATACGGCTGTTTATTTAAGTTGGACACTGCCAAAATTATGTGGAGTCAGGGAAATATTGAGGAGAGAAAGAGGATGGCATTTATAAGTAATGAGAATGAGGTAGTTGTTGATATGTTTGCAGGCATTGGTTATTTTACAATCCCTTTGGCTAAATACTCAAAGCCAAGGTTGGTTTATGCAATTGAAAAAAACCCTAATGCCTATCATTATCTATGTGAAAATATCAAATTAAATAAATTAAATAACGTCATTCCAATTTTGTCTGATAATAGAGATGTTGAGTTAAAAGATGTTGCTGATAGGGTTATTATGGGATATGTGCATAAAACTCACAAATTTTTGGATAAAGCTTTTGAGTTTTTAAAAAATAGGGGGGTTATACACTACCACGAAACAGTTGCTGAAAAGATTATGTATGAAAGACCAATAGAGAGATTAAAATATTATGCTGAAAAAAATGGCTATAAGCTTTTAAATTATGAGATTAGGAAGATAAAAAAATATGCCCCAGGGGTTTGGCATGTTGTTGTAGATGCAGAATTTAAAGCTATTTAAATCCTATGCATGTATTTAAATATATCCTCATGCTGGACAATAACCTCAACTCCAAGCTCTTTTCCAGCTTTTTCAAGTTCTTTTTTTAGTGTTGCAAAATCTACCTTTGCCTTTGATATATCC
>JBDOKN010000003.1:0-4007 GCA_039833665.1 Methanocaldococcus sp. | reverse complement strand
GGTTCAGCTTTTGGTTTAGATTTAAAGGTTTATGCAAGAGTTAAGTTAATAGATGATGGAAAAAATAAAATAGAGGGAAAAGTTTTAGATAATCCAAATATTAAGCCAAATTTAATAGTAAGATGTGTTAAAAACACATTAGATTATTTTGGGCTAAATTACTCTGCCTACGTTGAAACAAAGACAGAAATTCCTATAAAATCAGGTTTAAGTAGCAGTTCAGCCACTTCTAATGCAGTTGTTTTGGCAACATTTGACGCTTTAAATGAAAGGATAGATGATGAGTTAATATTAAATTTAGGGATAAAATCAAGTTTTGATGAAAAATTAACTATCACTGGGGCTTATGACGATGCCACTGCCTCATATTATGGAGGGATAACAATAACTGACAATATAGAGAGGAAGATTTTAAAAAGAGATAAGATGAGAGGGGATTTAAATGTCTTAGTTTTAATTCCAAACTTAGAAAAGAACGTTGATGTCAATAGAATGAAATTAATAAAAAGTTGGGTTGAAATTGCCTTTAACGAAGCTATGAATGGGAATTACTTTAAGGCATTGTTTTTAAATGGGATTCTTTATGCATCCGCCTTAAACTTTCCAACAAACATAGCAATAGATGCCTTAGAGGCAGGGGCAATAACAGCTGGATTATCTGGAACTGGTCCAAGTTATATAGCCATAGTTGAAGATGAGAATGTTGAGAAGGTAAAAGAGAAATTAAATAGGTATGGGAAGGTTATTTTAACTAAACCAAATAATGATGGGGCTTCTATCTACTAATTTTAATTTTTTATTTTTATAAAATCTATCATGATTTTTAATGATAAATTATAAATACCAAAATTGTAATAATGTAGTAATAAAATTTACAGAAAATTAACACTAAAGTGATTATTACAATTTATTAATATTACGGTGGTGTTATGAAAATCACATTTTATATGTGGGCATCTTATTGCTCAATATTAAAAAAGGCGTTAGATGAGCTTAAAAAGGAAGGTATTGAAGTTAAATATAAAATATACTCCAACAGAAATCCAATTACCGATGAGTTTTTAGAGGATGCAAAAGATTCTGACTTAGTTTTTATTTATAAAACATCATCAGATGATATTGACTTAGAGAAGATACAAAAAATTAACAAAAACATTGTAGTTGTTGCCCAAGACCCAAGTTTTTGGAATTCTGAAAAATCTGCTAAATGTTATCTCTTTACAACCTACGGAGGTTTAGATAACTTCAAAAACATGATTTTATATTTGATGGGAGAAGATAAAGATGTTGTAAAGCACTCTTTTCAAGGTATTTATTATAAAGGAAAGATTTATGATGAATTAGAAGAGTTTTTGAAAAATGTAAAGTTTAATAAAAAATACACAGTTGGGGTTTTATTTTCAAGGCACTATTTAGTTAATGACGATATGGATGTTATTGAGAAGCTATTAAATAGATTAGAGAAGGAGTTCAACGTAATTCCAGTATTTTCATACGGGGCTAAGTGTGAGGAGTTAAATGCCTTAGGGAGTGGGGAGAGTGTTTTGAAATACTTCTTTAAAGATGATAAGCCAATAATAGATGCTTTAATTAATCTGCTATCGTTTCCATTAGGAACTGTAAAAGATAAAGCTAATTTAAACAAAATCTCTGGGATTGAGATTCTTAAAAAGTTGGACGTGCCAGTATTTCACCCAATAATGAGTTATTATAAAAGTTATGAAGATTGGAAAAAAGATGAACAAGGTTTATCATCAGATATTGGCTGGGCTGTTGCATTGCCAGAGTTTGAGGGGGTTATAGAGCCGATAATCATTGGAACTACTGAAAATGAGGATGGTTTAGAGAAGAAGTTTGGCATTGAGGAGAGGATAGATAAAGTTGTTAAAAGGATAAAAAGATGGATTGAGTTAAAATATAAACCAAAAAAAGATAGAAAGGTTATATTTATATTGCACAACAATGCATGTGCATCTGTTGAAGCTACCGTAGGAAGTGCCGCCCATTTAGACAGCTTCCAGAGTGTTATAAACATTATGAAGAAGTTGAAGGAAGAGGGCTATTACTTAGAAAATATCCCAGAAAATGGGGAGGAGTTGGCTCAATTAATTATGCAGAGGAAAGCAGTTTCAGAGTTCAGATGGACTACTGTAAATGAGATTATAGCTAAAGGGGGCTATCTATACTTGATGGACGAAGAGGAGTATTATAAATACTTCAACAAACTGCCAGAGAATGTAAGGAATAAAATTTTAGGGACATGGGGAGATTTGAATGGCAAAGACATCCCAGCTGGGATGATTTATAAAATAAACGGAAAAAACAAGATAGTTATAACTGGTTTAAAGTTTGGGAATGTCTATGTTTGCGTGCAACCAAAGAGAGGATGTGCTGGGGCAAGATGTGATGGTAAGGTTTGCAAAATACTGCACGACCCATACTGCCCACCAACTCATCAATATATTGCAAGTTATAAATACTTTAATGACATTGCTGATGTCATAATCCATGTTGGAACTCATGGAACTTTGGAGTTTCTGCCAGGAAAAAACGTTGGTTTATCTAACGAGTGTTATCCAGACATATGCATTGGAGATATTCCTCATCTCTACATCTACAACTCAGATAATCCACCAGAGGGAAGTATAGCAAAGAGAAGGAGTTATGCAACCATTATTGACCACATGCAAACAGTTATGGTTGATGCTTTCTATGAGGGATTAGAGACATTGAATAGCTATGTAGAGGAGTATTTAAAGGAGATGGATGCTTCAAGAAGGCATCAGTTGGAGCATTTAATTGTTGAGGAAGTTAAAAAAAGCAATTTATTAAAAATTAGGGAAAAGATTGAGAGCATTGAAAAAGAAGGGAAAATCCATGAGAAGTTTAAGGAGATATTTGATGAGCTAAGAGATACCTTAGAGATGATAAAGAACTCAAAATGCAACGATGGAATGCACATCTTTGGAGAACTTCCAAGTGGAGAGGGGAGGATTGAGTTTATAAAAAGTATTTTGGAGTTTGAGTATAAGGATAAAAACCTGAAAGAGAAAATTTTAGCAGTATTGAATGGAAAAAGTATAGATGATAAAAAATTAGAGAAGAAGATTAAAGATATTAATGAAAGAATTGAAAAATCAGATGAAATTGGCTCTTTGTTGAGAGGTATTGATGCTAAATATATTGAACCCGGCCCTTCTGGGCTGATAACAAGAGGAAACTACGATATCTTACCAACTGGAAGGAACTTTTACTCATTAGACCCATACAGAATTCCTACGAAATCTGCTTATAGGATTGGAGTTTTATTGGCTGAGAAATTAATTAATAAATACTTAGAGGAAGAAGGCAGATATCCGGAGAATATTGCCTTCTATTGGATGGCATCTGATATAATGTGGGCTGATGGAGAAGGAATGGGAATGATTTTATATCTATTAGGAGTTAAACCAGTGTATAGGGGAGGAAGGGTTGTCGGCTTAGAAGTAATTCCATTGGAAGAGTTGGGAAGACCAAGGATTGACGTAACCATTAGAGTTAGTGGAATAACAAGGGATGTGTTCCCAAACTGCATAGAGCTTGTTGATGAGGCAATATTAAAAGTTGCAAACTTAGATGAGCCAGTGGAAATGAACTTTGTAAAGAAGCATGTTGTTGAAAGCTTAAATAAAGGCATGTCATTTAGAGAAGCTACATTTAGAATCTTCTGCTCTCCTCCAGGCACTTATGGAAATGGTGTTAAATATGCCGTTTATGCAAGTGCGTGGGAAAATGAGGAAGATTTGAAGGATGCATTTATCTACTGGAATTCATATGCCTATGGAAAAGATATCTATGGAAAGAAGGCAGTTAAATCTTTTGAAAATATCTTAAAGACAGTTGATTTAACATTCAATAAAGTTGTTACTGATGAATACGATTTATTTGGATGTTGTTGCTACTTTGGAACGCATGGAGGTTTAACAAATGCCGCAAGGGTTTTGAAAGGTGGAGAAGTTAAGGCATAC
>JBDOKN010000002.1:0-13266 GCA_039833665.1 Methanocaldococcus sp. | reverse complement strand
TTATAAATATGAATAATACCAAATCCGTTTTGAAGAGTTGAAAAGTATCTAGACGATATCCAATTTATAATTATAGAGTATTATTTATTTGGTGTCTATTGTGTTGATAAGAGATTAACTTTTTAAATTTTGTATTAAAAATCCTCTGTATTGCCACTTAGACAATATTTTTTCTGTTGAGTGATAAAATTTATATATAAATTGAAATAAGAATTATTGAATAATTTGTAAAAATTTCTTTAATAAATAATAAATAAGGGGGTTTCTATGAAAAAGCTTTTGGCTATTGGTATATTATGTATGATAGTAACAGCTGTAATGTCTGGATGCGTAAGTGAGAAAGAGATAAACATAAATAATTCTAATAAAATCACCACTAATATGCCAGTATCTGAAAAAAACATTACAAAAATTGTAAAATACGCTAAAAACATGAATCTAATATACTATGATGAAAATGGAAATATTGTGAATCCTTATAATGGAGATAAGTGGAAATATAAAGTTTTTATTGATGCAACAGGGCAGAAATTTTTATTGAAGAACAAAGATGACCCAGTTCCAAACTGGATAAAAGAGATTTTGGGGAATGATTTTAAAGTTATAAATGTGCCTTTAACAAATGTTGTTGTAATGAGTTCAACAGAGATTGCATTGATGGAGGCAATAAATGATGATGGTTCAGTTATAAGCTCAGTTAAAGGAATAATGTGGGGAAAATCCTATAAGTGGCATTTTAAAGATATAAATAAAAGTTTATCAGAAGGAAAAATAATTGATGTTGGTCCATCGAGTAATCCAAGTTGGGATAAAATTATTGAAATCAATCCGCAGGTTATATTTGTATATCCTGGATATGATGGAGATAAGATTATAGCAAAATGTAAAGAGTTAGGAATAACCTATGTTGCTGATGCAGAATATTTAGAAAACGACCCACTTGGCAGGTGTGAATGGGTCAAGATGTTTGCTGCCTTTTACAACAAAGAACCTGAAGCAAAAAGATATTTTGAAAAAGTTGAAAGCAATTGTTTAAAAGTTATAAATAAAACTAAAAACTACCCAAAAGTTACAGTTGCATGGGGTTATAATTCTCAATGGGGATGCTATGTTCCAGAAAATAATTCTTATGTTGTTAAGGAAATAATGTTTTACTGTAATGGAGATTATATTTTCAAAGACCTCAATGGGACAGGTAGTGCGAAAATAGATTATGAAACATTTGCTGAAAGAGCAAAAGATGCTGATGTTTGGATAATTCCTTCAAGTACAGCATGGTTATCAACATTTAAAAAGGACAATCCAGGATATGAGACATTTAAAGCAGTTAAAAATGGAAGAGTATTTTGTGAGAGTGATGATTATTGGCAACTTGGATTAATAAAAACTGATGAGGTTATAATGGATTTGGCGACTATCTTACATCCAGAAGCATTTAAAGGAAGAAAAACACACTTCTTCCTAAAATACAACATAGAAAATAACACTGCAACACCATTCATTGCTAAATAAAAATAACTTTTTTTATTTTATTTTCTATAAATTATAATTTTATAATATAATTAAGAAGTTTTAGAAGTTTATAAAATTGTTATATTATATTTATAATAGCAGATATTTTATTTTTGGTGAATATTATGAGAAAATTCTGCATTTATGGAAAGGGAGGAATTGGAAAATCTACAACAGTGAGTAATGTAGCGGCAGCTTTGGCAGAAGATGGAAAAAAGGTTTTAGTTATCGGTTGTGACCCAAAGGCAGACACAACGAGGAATTTAGTTGGAAGGAAGATTCCGACTGTTTTAGATGTTTTTAGAAAAAAAGGAGCAGAAAATATGAAATTGGAGGATATTGTCTTTGAAGGTTTTGGTGGAGTTTATTGTGTTGAATCAGGAGGGCCTGAGCCAGGAGTTGGATGTGCTGGGAGAGGAGTAATAACAGCGGTTGATATGCTAAACAGATTAGGGGCTTTTGAAATATTGAATCCAGATGTTGTTATTTATGATGTTTTAGGAGATGTTGTTTGTGGTGGTTTTGCAATGCCTTTACAAAAGCACTTAGCTGATGATGTTTATATTGTAACTACTTGCGACCCAATGGCAATTTATGCGGCAAATAATATATGCAAAGGGATAAAGAGGTATGCAAGTAGAGGAAAGATTGCATTGGGAGGGATTATTTACAATGGAAGGAGTGTTATAGATGCCCCAGAGATTGTTGAGGACTTTGCTAAAAAGATTGGCACAAAAGTTATTGGAAAAATACCAATTAGCAGTTTAATAACAAAGGCAGAGATTTACAAAAAGACAGTTATTGAATGTTTTCCAGATAGCGAAATAGCAAATACATTTAGAGAAATTGCAAAGGCAATTTATGAAAATAAAAATAGAGTTGTTCCAAATCCGTTATCAGAGGAAGAGTTGGATAAAATTACTGAAAAAATTGATGTTCTTTTAAAGGAGAGTGTTAAAGAATAATCTTTTTATTATTGTTAGTTGTTATTCCTTCTCAAATATAAATTTAAACACTCCCTTCTGAACATGTAATCTATTCTCTTCGAAACTTTTAGTAAAAGTTTCATCAAAACAGGATGCACCGCCTCGCTACGCTCGGCAGTGCCTCTTAGATTACTATTTCTCAAATATAAATTTAAACACTCCCTTCTGAACATGTAATCTATTTTCTGCCTCATCATACACAACTGAATGCTCTCCATCTATAACATCATCGGTTATCTCTAAGCCCCTATTTGCTGGGAGGCAGTGCATAACAATTACATCATCTTTGGCATACTCTAAGAGTTTGTTATTGATTTGAAATGGTGGGAAGATTTTTAAGACCTCTTCTTTGTTTTTATCATCACCCATACTAATCCATACATCTGTATATAAAATATCTGCCTCTTCAACTGCCTCCATTGGATTGTTTGTTAATGTTAAAGAGCCATCTCCATACTCTTCAATAATCCCTTTAGCTTTTAAGACAGTTTTAGCATTTGGCTCATAACCCTTTGGTGTAGCAACAACCATATCCATTCCTACCAATGCAGAGCCCAAAATTAAAGAATTACAGACATTATTTCCATCCCCTAAATAAGCTATCTTTAATCCCTTAAATTTACCTTTATATTCTTTTATTGTCATTAAATCAGCCAATATTTGGCAAGGATGGGCTAAATCACTTAAAGCGTTTATAACTGGAACTGAGGAGTATTTAGCCATCTCTTCCAAATGTCTATGCTTATAAACTCTTGCCACTATTGCATCCACATATCTACTCATAACCCTTGCAGTGTCTTTTATACTTTCTTTCTTTCCCAGATGTATCTCATTTTGATTCATTATTAGTGGATGCCCTCCTAATTCATACACAGCAATGTCAAAACTCATTCTTGTTCTTGTTGAGGGTTTTTCAAATAAAATTGCTATACTCTTTCCCTCTAAGATTTTTTTATGTTTTCTTCTATTTTTTTTAAAATATATTCCATAATCAATAATTTTTAATATGTCTTCTCTACTCAACACATCCAAATCCAGTAGATGCATTTTATCACCTTCCCATAATATAGCTAATTTTTAATAGTTAAGAGTAATTATTTTAATTTAAACTTTGTTATAAACATTGCTGGTGATAAAATGCATTATTTTTCTGAAAAGCCAACAGTTAAATCGGATATAAAAATTGTCGAGGACATTTTAAGAGGGAAAAAATTAAAATTTAAAACAGATAGTGGAGTTTTTTCTTATGGAAAGGTAGATAAAGGAACAAAAATTTTAGTTGAAAATGTGGTTGTTGATAAGGACGATGACATCTTAGATTTAGGTTGTGGTTATGGGGTTATTGGAATTGCCTTAGCTGATGAAGTGAAATCAGTTACAATGTGTGATATAAACAGGAGGGCTATAAAGTTGGCTAAGGAGAATATAAAACTAAACAACTTAGAGAATTATGATATTAGGGTAGTTCATAGTGATTTATATGAAAATGTTAAGGATAAAAAATATGATAAGATTATAACAAATCCACCAATAAGAGCTGGAAAGGAAATCTTACATAGGATTATTGAGGAAGGAAAAGAACTTTTAAAAGATAATGGCGAGATTTGGGTAGTTATTCAAACAAAGCAGGGGGCTAAATCATTAGCTAAATTTATGGAAGAAGTTTTTGGAAACGTTGAGACAGTTACAATAAAAGGAGGTTATAGGGTATTAAAAAGTAAGAAATTTTAGGACTTTCGCATTTATATGTTAAATTAGGTATTTAGATGCCCATAGGTATCAATTTTCCTTAAAATATATATTATTCCTGTGAAAGTCCAAAATATAATAATTTTGGTGATTTTATGGTATTATGTTTAAAGATAAATAAAAAATTTGGGGAAAAAACAAGAAAATTGCTAATAGAAAATAATTTATTAAATAAAGATTATAGAATAACATCTGAAGAAAACTACCTATTCCTCCCAATAAAAAACATTGATGAAGAGATTTTAAAAAGTATTTTAAACATTGAGTTTGAGTTAGTTGATAAAGAGCTTGAAAAGAAAAAAATCATTAAAAAACCAAGTTTTAGAGAAATAATATCAAAAAAATATAGAAAAGAGGTTGATGAAGGTTTAATATCCCTCTCTTATGATATGATTGGTGATTTAGTAATTTTACAGATTTCGGATGAGATTGATGAAAAAATAAGAAAGGAGATTGGGGAATTAGCTTACAAATTAATCCCATGTAAGGGAGTTTTTAGAAGGAAGAGCGAGGTTAAAGGAGAATTTAGAGTTAGGGAGTTGGAACACTTAGCTGGGGAGAATAGAACTTTAACAATACATAAAGAGAATGGTTATCGTTTGTGGGTTGATATTGCAAAGGTTTATTTCTCTCCAAGATTGGGAGGGGAGAGGGCAAGGATTATGAAAAAAGTTACCTTAGATGATGTAGTTGTTGATATGTTTGCTGGTGTGGGGCCGTTCTCAATTGCCTGCAAGAATGCCAAAAAAATCTATGCCATAGATATAAATCCACATGCAATAGAGCTTTTAAAAAAGAATATAAAGTTAAATAAGTTGGAGCATAAAATAATTCCTATATTGAGTGATGTTAGGGAAGTTGATGTTAAAGGGAATAGAGTTATAATGAATCTACCAAAATATGCCCATGAGTTTGTTGATAAGGCATTGGACATAGTTGAAGAGGGCGGAGTTATACACTACTATACAATTGGTAAGGACTTTGATGAAGCTATAAAATTGTTTGAAAAGAAATGTAATTGTGAGGTTTTGGAAAAAAGGATAGTTAAGAGCTATGCTCCAAGGGAGTATATATTAGCTTTGGATTTTAAAATTGATAAAAAATAAAAATAACTAATTTAGGGATTGTTTATGTTAAGTTGGGTGGAAAAGTATAGACCAAAATCATTGAAGGAAGTTGCTGGGCATGACAAAGTTAAAGAAAAGCTAAAAACATGGATTGAAAGTTATTTAAAAGGAGAGAAACCAAAACCAATTTTGTTAGTTGGTCCTCCAGGTTGTGGAAAGACAACCTTAGCTTATGCCTTAGCAAACGATTATGGGTTTGAGGTTATTGAACTCAATGCGAGTGATAAAAGAAACTCCTCTGCAATAAAAAAGGTCGTTGGACATGCCGCTACCTCATCATCAGTATTTGGAAAGAAGTTTTTGATTGTGTTGGACGAGGTTGATGGAATATCTGGAAAGGAGGATGCTGGAGGGGTCTCTGAGCTAATAAAGGTTATAAAGAAGGCAAAGAATCCAATAATTTTAACTGCAAATGATGCCTATGCTACATCCATAAGAAGTTTATTACCTTATGTTGAGATAATTCAATTAAATCCAGTCCCAACCACTGCTGTTTATAAAGTTTTAAAAAAGATAGCACAAAAAGAGGGGCTTGATGTGGATGACAAAACATTAAAGATGATTGCTCAACATTCAGCTGGGGATTTAAGAAGTGCAATAAATGATTTAGAGGCGTTAGCTTTATCTGGAGATTTGAGTTATGAATCAGTTCAAAAACTGCCAGATAGGAGGAGAGAGGCGAATATATTTGATGCTTTGAGGATTATTTTAAAAACAACGCATTATGGGATAGCTACAACTGCCTTAATGAATGTGGATGAAACCCCAGATGTTGTTATAGAATGGATAGCCGAAAATGTTCCAAAGGAGTATGAGAAATCAGAGGAAGTTGCAAGGGCTTTTGAATATTTATCAAAGGCAGATAGGTATTTAGGTAGAGTGATGAGAAGGCAAAATTATAGCTTTTGGAAATATGCAACAACCTTAATGACTGCTGGTGTTGCTTTATCAAAGGATGAGAAGTATAGAAAATGGACACCATATAATTATCCGAAAATATTTAGGTTATTGACTCAAACAAAAGCTAATAGAGAAATATTAGGTAAGGTATTAAAGAAGATTGGTGAAAAAACTCACGCTTCATCAAAGAGAGCAAGGTTTGATTTGCAGATGCTTAAAATCTTAGCAAAAGAAAATCCAGAAGTAGCGGCTGATTTAGTTGATTACTTTGAGATAAAGGAGGATGAGTTGAAGGTTTTAGTGGGAGATAAATTAGCTTCTAAGATATTTAAAATAATAAAGGAAAAGAAAAAATTAGAAAGAAAGAAGAAAAAAGAGAAAGAAAAATTAGAGAAAGAAAAGAAAAAAGAAGAAGAACAACCTCAGCTAATTATACAACCTAAAAAAGAAGTTAAAGAAGAGGTAAAATTTGAAGTAGAGAAAAAGGAAGATGAGGAGGTTAAAGAAAATATATTGGAGAAACCAGAAGTTAAAGATGTAAAAGAAAAAGACGAGCAAAAAGAAACTAAAAAAGAGAAAAAGAAAGAGAAGAAAAAGAAAGAAGATAAAGGAAAACAATTAACGTTAGATGCTTTCTTTAAATAATTTTAGTTAAGTTTTTTCTCAATTCTCATCAATATGTTGGCTATTTTGTCTAATTTAGCATCTAATCCATTCAATTTATCTAATTTTTCATTCATTTTTTCCAGTTCTCCAAATATTAGCTTTATATATTTAACTCCCTCATCCAACTTTTTATTTAGCTCTAAAATATCATCTGCTGATAATCTACTAATTCTCTCTGGAAATTCAATATATGTATCTAATACTCTCTCTTCTATTTTTTCAATTTTGATAAGCTTGTCATCCTCTTCGAGTTCCTTAATAATTTCTTTAAATAGTTGTTTTTTTCTGTCTGAATCAAAATTGGCTAAAATTCTGACAGTCCCATCTTTATAATTATAAATAACTCCGTTAATGCCTAAACCTTTGCCTATGCTTTCAATTCTGTCTCTAAATCCAACATGCTGAACCTTGCCGTATATTCTTAACTCATAAGTTGTTGGCATAATACTCACCATGTATATATTATAGTTTGTGATGATAGTTATTAGCTTTTGTATATTTAAAAAAATGTATATTTAAAAAAAATAAGTATTAATTAAAAAATCTATCCAAAGTTAGCTGGCTCCCTTCTTTTTTCAACTCATTTTTTGAAACTCCAACTGCCTCCATAATCCTCAAAACTGGAGGTAAAATTTGGTTATCTATATAGTAATTAACATCTACATCTTCAATATTAACTTCTTCTGGAAGCTTTGCCCTCTCGCTTATTGATTTAGCCCCTTTAACTATTATATAGCCAATTATGTCCCCAACTTTAATTCTCTTTCCTTCTCTCATCAATTTTTTAGCTACCTCAACATGTGGAGCAGTGGTTTTATATTCCTTAGGGTCTTTTGTTAGTTGGGTATAGATAATTAAATCCTCTTTTTTTATCTTCTTCTCTCTCAAATCTTTAATTATATCTTGAATTATCTTTTTAGCTTTCTCTACACTACCTTCAACTAACAACGCCTCCAATACCTTTTTTTGGGTTATCTTTGCTATGTTAGACCAGTCCCTCCTAACAAATTCAAGACCTTTAACTGTAACTCTTCCATTCTCATCAATTAAGGCATATCTCTTTTTAGTTACAAAGATTCCTCTCTTATAATAGCCCTCAAATTCTAACTCCATAGTCCCGGGCAGTTTAGAGTTTATATATTCGACAAATTCTAAAGCTTTTTTTATTAATTCATCTTTACTGATTTTTTCTTTCCAAATCGCATAGAAGCCATCAGTATTATGAACTAAGATTCCGTTTGCAAAGAATCTGTGAGTGCCTTCAACCTCAATATCATAGACGTAGCCATTATATCTGATTTTCTCAATCTTTTCAACATCTACAAAGTTATAGCTTTTGAGATTTTTATCTATGGCTATTAACTTAATATCAATATCTCTAATTTCATTAGGCGTTATCTCAACAAATTTTTTGTCTTTATAGCCAATCAAAGAATGGTCTTCTGTAACGTCTATATACCAACTGTTGGTAATCCAAACTCTATAAATGTCTTTATTTGCCTTATGCCTCATAACATAAGGAACTTTCTTCCAAACTAATTTTCCATCGTCATCTAAGGTTAAGGCATATACATTATCTAAGAGGCAGTATTCTTTTTCTCCAACTGTATAATCAACTTTTTTGAATAAATCCTTAATTTTTAGGAATTTTATCTCATCATTAATTTTAACTATTATTTCAGTGTCTTCAGTAACACTGTCAGCATAAATTACCTTAAAACCAAATTTTTCAGCTTCCTCCATTGTCTGATGTATATATTTTCTTCCCAAGTAAGTAACGATTTCTGCACACTCCCTACTGTAAAATCTTGCCCTTGGAAATGCCAAATAACCATAAACACTGTTATGTGCATAAATATTATTAACTAAAAAGTTCTCATGTTCTTCAACGCTTAAATCATAAACGTATCCACTATAATCAAATTCTTCAATCTCTTTAACCTCATCAAGCATTAAATCTCCAATTGTCTTATATTTTGGATTTAATGTTAATTTATAGCCCTTATTTTTAACCGGTGTAAATCTTGTAGGGATTCCAACTAAGCCGAATAATAACATTAATTGATTTAAATATTTCTCATCCTTAGCCATGAAGGTTGATGTTCCTTTATGAGAGTTTTTCTTTGCCTTTAAAAACCCTTCTAAGAAACTCTTTATAACACTTTCACTGGCTAAGAATAACTCTTCTGGAATATGTTTCTTGTTTTTATCTCCACATTTAAATACATGCTTTAAAACTAAATAAACAATTTTTTTGTCTAATGTAACTTTATCCCTTGCAATGCTTCCAGCACCAAAAGCTTTTTTAAATACCTCTACAATCTCTTTCTGATATTCTGGTAAGGATTTATATACAGAGACCTCATAGACCGTTTCTCCTTTTGATTTTATTTTCTTCAACCTACCTCTTGTCACAAAATACCCCAAAAATTTGGCTATATTTTCATCTAATTTTAAAAGTGCATCTATTTTTCCACTAAATGCTCCTATCTTACAATCCTTAAATTCGTTATCTGGAATGTTTGGGATGAGTTCCTTAACTTTCATATATGGCACATTGCTAAATGTCTTCCTAAATGTTCCATATTCAAGAAATGCATCAACATATTTTTTGTAATTTTGAAATTTTTCTTTATTTAATATCTTCACTTCAACTTTATTTATCCTCTTGATAATATTATAATCAACTAAGCCAATCTCCTTTAAATATGAAATACAATCTCTATATGCAATCTTAACCTTCCTTTTCTCAATATCTTCAAGTGTCTTCCTTAATCTAACAAAAAACTCTTTATTTTTATATTTTGTTATGGTCAAGTCCTTAATATCTTCATCATCAACATTACACAATCTCTTTGGGATATTTATTAAAACATCTTTATTAACAAATTTCAATTTTTTTGGAACTATTATTAAATCTCCAAGCTTTATTTCACACCCCTTAACGCACACAACTTTACCATCTTCAAATTTAAATAAACTATGGTCTTCCGTTACCTTTATCGTTCTACCAGACCTTAACCTTATTTTGTAAGCTTTTCCAGAGTATTTATGTCTAATTACTGCTTTAACTCTCTTTATTAAACAATTTTTATACACTGGATTAAATGAAAATGTTTTCAAATTATCAACTTCTAAGACCTCACTTGATTTGGCATATTTAACCTTATCTTTATATCTTTCCATTAAATCATCTATATACTTACCAATTTTTTCTATTTTTATGCCATCCCTCTCTATTATTGTTAAATATTCGTCTGGTAATATACTGTTAGCCAAAATTTTTAAGGACTTTTGCTCGTAATCTAAGAGATTGTATTCCTCATTAACCTCCCCTGCTTTATCCATTTCTTTCATCCTCCTCTTAATTTTAATTCTCCTCTCAATCAAATTTCTTAAAGTTTTAGGAATTAAACCCTCTTTCTTCTTACAAAACCAATGTCCCAATATCTTCTCACTTATGTCTTTACAACATTCACAATCTAAGGTATCCGGGCTGATATTATAGGCGATAATTATTGAAGGGTAGAGAGAGCGGAAGTCCATCGAGATGATGTCCTCATACATCCCCTTTTCTGGTTCTTTTACATACCCCCCTTCATAAGTCGTTAATAACCTCCTCTTATACTCTTCTTCATCTGGTTTGTTTGGAACTACCATATTTTCCTTGAAGGCATTTTTCATTAAGAGGTATTCAACCATCTGCCCAGAACTCATCCTCGTAATCTCAAATGGTGTCTGATTTACTATCCTTGAAAACATAACTTCAAGTGGAAAGAAGTAATTTCCAACTTTGTATGTATATTTTGCATCTTGTAGTGAATACTCTATTAATATTTCATCATTGTTTGCCCAATACTCTACAATCTTTGTATGAGGGATTTTTAGCTTTTCAATGCCAAATAAATTATAAACAACATCCTCCAAAGTATATTTTGTTAATCTCAGTAATCTTCTTGATATTGGATATAAGTCAATATGAACCCTCCCTGGAATATAGCTTCTATACTCTATTCCTCCCCTTTTTATCTTTAACTCTTCTCCCTCCCTACCTAAATCAACATTTATTCCATAAAACTTAGCCCTTGCCTTTAAATAAGGAAAATCAAAGTTATCACCGTTGTAAGTATATATAATATTATACTGCCTTAAAGTTTCAATGATTTTTTTAATTAGTATTTTCTCATTTTCAACTACTTCCACATTTGGATGATTGAATTGTTTGTAGGTTATAACCTTTCCCCCACTTTCATCCCAAAAGCTTGCCATTAAAATAGGGTCTCTTTCAGGATTTGGTTCAGTATCCCTATTATAAACCTCCATATCAAAGGCAACTGCTTTTAATTTTGGTATTTCCCTACTAACGGGCTTTTTATTTTCAAAATCCCAGTATGTCATTGGAATTATTTCATTGTCTATTAGATATCTTTTAGCAAATGGAATGTCATGCTCGTAAATCTCTTTAACTATTTCACACTCTTTAATTTTCCTAAGTTTTGGAACTTTCTGTGGGTGGGTTGCTATAATTTTAATTACTTCCTTTTCCTTTCTAAGAATAACTTTTTTAACAACCTCAATTTTCTCAACAAACTTCAATAAATCATTTTTTAAAAGGAAATTTTTTATTGTCTCAATATCTTCATCTTTAACTTTATCTTTATTTAACTCAACATAAAAATATGGTTTAAAATCCCTATCTTTTAAAATAGAGTTGATTAGATAGAGGTAGATAATTGCTCTATCATCAACGGTTTTGTATGTGTTGTCTATTAAAGCATCAACTTTTAATTTTCCCATATAACATCCCCACAATTTTCTGGCTTTTTAAATGGTAATTTAACATTTTTTAGAGCTTTAATAAACTTTTGCACATCTTCATCATTAAATCTCTCCTTTCTAATTAAAAAGTCATAATGTTCATCAGCCAATGGTATAAAAGCCAAATTATACTGCTCAGCAACATTTTTTATTCCTAAGCCAATATCTGCCTTTCCCATTGCTATGGCAGTTGCTACTGCTGAGTGTGTTTTTGCCTCTATGTTGTAGCCCTTAATCTCTCTTGGATTAATTTTATTATCTTTCAAAAACTTATCAAACAATATTCTTGTTCCAGAACCCTTATTTCTATTTATGAACTCTAACTTATAAATATTTTCTATAATTTCCTCAACTGACTTAAATCCAAGTTCTTCCCTAAACATGAAGCCCTGCTCTCTAATATAGCCCCTGATTAATAAGGCATCTTTAACCCTATATCTCTCCAAAAATGGAATATTGTAAATGTTTGTTTTCTCATCTAATAAATGAATTCCAGATATGTCTGCCTCTCCTCTTTTTATTGCCAACAAACCTCCCAAAGAACCAACATTTATTGTCTTTGCCAGCAACTTTGCCTCTTTTAAGATTATATCTACACCAATACAATGACTACCAATGATGTTTAATCCAACTTTAACATCTCCAAATAGATGAACCTCTACTGTCTCATTTTCCAAAATCTCCCTATTTTCATCAATAATTATATATCCATCTGCCTCTGATAAAGAGGTTATAGCCCCACTTCCCTTGGTTATTGGATAAGCAGAATAGCCATTCTTATGCTTAACCAAAATAACTGGCAGATATTCAACCCTTCCCTTAGCTGATATATACCTCTGTGGAAACTCTGCCTTTATAACATTTTTTTCGTCTCCAAACAACACATCAAATATTGTCAAACAAGAAGTAGGATAGCCCGGCAATCCAACAATTAACTTATTATCAATTTTTCCAATTATCGTTGGTTTCCCGGGCTTTATCTTTATTCCATGAGCTAATATTTCTCCTCCAAGCTCTTTTATAGCTGTTTCAGTTAAGTCCCCAACTCCCGCAGAAGTTCCCCCACTTAATAAAACTATATCGCATTTTAACGCCTTTTTAATCTTTTCTTTTAAATCTTCCTTGTCATCTTTGGCTATCCCAAAAAATTCAAAATCATAGCCGAGATTTTTTATATATGAAGCTAAAGTATAGGAATTTATATCATATATTTTTCCAAATTTTAATGGCTCTTCTGGACTTACAAGCTCATTTCCAGTGGATATTATCCCAAACTTTATTTTTTTATAAACTTTAACTTTGCTCTTACCAATAGCTGACAAAACACCAATATCCTTTGGTGTTAATTTGGTATTTTTTCTTAAAACGAGTTCTCCAGCCATTATATCTGAGCCGGTAAATTGGATATTTTCCATTGGAGGGACTGCTTTATAGATTTTAACTTTATCGTTATCTCTTTCGGTGTATTCAACCATAACAACGGCATTAGCCCCTTTTGGAATTATTGC
>JBDOKN010000001.1:0-11358 GCA_039833665.1 Methanocaldococcus sp. | reverse complement strand
TAAAAAAATTTGAAAAAAGATTGGGTAGGAATCATCCTTCAATTAAGAGAATTATTCTGCTGAATGATGAGATAAACAATCTTTTAAAATAAATATTTAATATTTATGAAAACATTCCTGGAGCGACTTTTAGTATCATGTAGTATGTTAAAACTCCAATGGTAGAGGTTAGTGCAGAAATCATAACCATCCTTCCGATTTTTAAACCAAATATTGAAATTGCAAATAAAGCTCCTATAATTGCTGTTCCTATTTGTACAATTTCTAACCCCTTTTGAATGTCTTCTGGTTTCACTGGGGGGATGGGTGAAGATACTCCCGCTGTCATTGTAGATATTGCGATTAAGTAAGCTCCCAATAACCCAGCAATAGCTGGAATAACTCCACAAAGTATAACAAAACCAACTGCCAACCCCTGAGCCGTAACACTTAGTAATTGCCTTTTATATAGTGCAAAATCTTCAAGAGTTTTGGCTAATATTTTTAGAGAATCTGCTAAATTACCTCCATATTTCCTATTTTCAATCATAATTCTTGCTAACATTCTTAGAATTTTAGAGTCATATAGGTTAGATACAATATTTATTGATTCTTCAAAGCTTAGTTTCTGTTTTTCCATTAGATATAGAACTTTTCTAAAAATACTGCCAACTTCTTTTATATTGCTCTTAACTACTTCCTCTAAAGCTTCATTTATAGACCTCCCTGATTCAAGAGACAGTATTATAACATAAAGTGCCTTAGGGATATTGCTTTCTAATTTTTCTATCTTATTTTCATATAATATTTGAGGTAGATGTAGGACAGTTCCAACATATAATACAACAAAAAGCACTAAACTTCTTATAGTAGTTTTTAAATATAGGCACAATAAAGCAACCACTATGGCAATAAATACTAAAAATATCATAAATTTCTTTTCATCAATATTTCTTCCAAGTTTTCTGAGTAATATAACATTTTTTTTAACAGTGTGATAATAAATCAACTCAAGATATCTATTCATACTCTTCACCATTTAAAGGTGTTTTACTCATTTTTAAAACTTATTAAAAGAAGATATTTATATCAAACAACAAAAATATTTTTAATTTTGAAAATCTACTATTATTCTACTTTCATTTTTACGAATAACCCAAATATCAAAGTTAATAGAGGACCTATCTTTGTTAATAGTAAATCAATAGTATTTAATATTCCTGGAAATCCTTGGTTGGCCATCATTGCTGATAATATCATTCCACTAAATGGAAGAACTAATCCAGTCCCAAATGCTAAATTTCCCATATTTTGTATCATAAATTTTGATGAATCCAACTTTGCCATAGATTCCCTAACAATATCTTCATATAATTTCTCCAACAACAGAGCTAAATTACCCTTGTTATATCCAATAATCATCTGGTCATATAATTTTTTTAATAAAGGAATTTCAGTTCTTAATTTTGCCCTTTCAAGAGCTTCAAGTAGGCTATATCCCGAAACATTGATATCTCTAATTATAGTTCTTGCTTCAAAAGATATAATCCCATATTCATTACTTTTTGAAATGGCTTCAAGAACTTCTGGAAGAGAAGCTCCTGCTCTTAATATTGATATCATATATAATAAAGTAAAAAGAACTTGAAGCTTTATTTCTCCTCTAAATAGTATCAACCTAATTTTTGGATAGAATATTGATAAAACTAAAACAGCAATAGCCCCAAAAATTCCAGTAGAAATTCCTCCAGATATGTTTCCACTTAATGCCTCAAATATCAAAAGAACAAAAAAAGTAACAATCATGTATAAAACAACCCTCTTAAAATATTCTACTTCGTTTTCATATCCTATATATTTGAGTAAATTTCTTGAAAATATCTTTGAACCCCTTAGGAGATTAGATATTGACTCTGCAGGTTTTCTAATAAATTCTTCATCATATAAAAGATATTCATACTGTTTATATTTTTGAATTGCTACCATATCTTCTGGTTCTACATAAGCCCCATAAAATTCAGAAATATCCCTCCCTAACTCTTTACTCATTTTTCTTAATTCAGAAATAGTTTCAGCATCTAAGGTAATAATTCCCCATTTATATAAAAGAATGTTAATCTTCATTTTAAGCTTTTTAATTTTTTCTTTAAAATTTTCTAGCATTTTAACCCCCAAATAGAATTATTAGAGAGATAGAGATTTTAAAAGTTTTTCAGGGTCTGATTGATATGCCATAATATATTTGGAAACATCTTCAAGTTTTCTAATATTATTTTTGTATAAGTAGTTTAAGACCTTTTTTCTGTTTTCTCTATCTCTCAATAGTTCTTCTCTTGAAATACCTGCAATTTCACATACTTCTTCTTCCCACATACAAATTCCTTTTCTCTCTAAAGAATCTTTTAAACCGTTATATTCATAAAGTGTGGTTTTAGCCAATCCTCCTCCTTCTCCACCGCTACCTCCTTTTACAATCTCTACGATTCCAAGAATTCTCCTGAGAGTTTTTCCCCCTCTTCTAATTCTCTGCTGGTTTATAATGAAATCTAATGCAGATAACATAATCTTTGGAACATTCATTGGAGGGCTAGTTAATCTTAAAATCGCTTCATCAGCACTGTTTGCGTGTAAAGTTCCAGAGCAGTTTGAGACAGCTAAGCCGTTATTTTTCCCAGCAATGTATGTGTGGTTATCTTCAACTGTTAGGTCATAAATATATCCGTCATATTTAATAATCTCTACATCGGTTATTGTATCCAAACTTAAACCTTTATTTTTTGGAATATAAATAGAATCTCCAACTTTAACCATCTCAGCGTTTATTTCAAAGATTTTACCGTTCTTTGATATATATACAGGATGGTCGTGAGTTAATGTTATTTCTTTTTTACTCTTAGTTATTATTTTTAATAACCTTCCTTTGTATCTTTTCCTCCAGACCCTTGTTATTCTTTTATCTTCAATTTTTAATGTTGATTTATTAAAACTTTTAATAAAGATATTTTCATCTTCAATATTTATCCATTCAAATCCATTACTTTCTTTTTTACTTTTTCCATTATTGAAAAACTTATTAACAAAGTTTCCAATTTTAACAACATTTCCATCTGATAGGTAAATAGGTTCGTCATAAGCTAAAGCTCCATCGTGTCCAGTATTCATAGCAACTAACAATGATTGGGCTTCTTCCCCTCTAACTTCCCCAACGAATATTCTATCAGGTCTCATTCTTAGAGCATTTTTAATTAAATCATTCATAGTAACTTCATATTCAGGCATTCCAGGTCTTGCAGGTCTTGTAACCATCTTTATAACATGCTTGTGAGGAATCTGCAACTCTGGAGTATCCTCTATAGTGATAATTCTTTCATTATACATTGAGAATAATGACAAAACATTCAATAAAGTGGTTTTTCCAGAACCAGTACCTCCAGCTATTAGTGTATTTGCAGGTTTTGCTCCAAAGTAACCTTCAACAGCTTGCCACAAAAAAGCAGCAACATCTAAATTTAATGACCCAAAGTTTATTAAATCTATAACTGTTAATGGATTTTTAGAGAATTTTCTTATGGTTAAAGTTGCTCCATTCATTGTTATATCTGCTGTGGTCGCATTTACTCTACTCCCATCTGGTAAGAAAGCGTCAAGCATAGGAACCCTTGAATCTATTGGTCTATTGACCAAATTTGCAATACTTTCAATGATTCTATCAACTTCGTTTCTGTCCAATATAATATTAGTTTCACACATTTGATGTTTTCTATGGAATACAAAGACTGGGACATTATAACCATTAACCATAACCTCTTCTAATTGGTCATCATGGAGCGGAATTTCCAACAACCCCAACCTACCAGATATTAAGTAGAAATATTTGGCTAATGAATCAATATAAGGAATGCTCAAATTATATCTAACCGAGAAATCAGAAATGTAATCTTTTATTTGCTTATATCCTACTAATCCAAGTTCTCCAATCTGCATTTTTATTAAATTGATGTTATCTTTTGAAAGTTTTGACAATGAATTCTCAATTTTTTCAATTTCAGGTATTAGGTAATAAGTGTAGCCGCTTTCCTTTTTTATTACAACCTCTACACTTATATCATCAACATCAACAATATATGAATCTAATACATTTTCATCTTTAATTTCACCACGTTTTAACAATAAACTCTCTGTTTTTGCATCTGGTTTTTTATCAGTTGATAAAGAAGGTTTTGATTCTTTTATAATACTTTTTTCTGATTTTTTCTGAATTTTATCAAATAATCCCATATTCCCCACCATTATAATGTTACATCAATATCTAAGTGTTCTGTTAGTTCCTTATATCTATTTCTTATAGTTACTTCTGTCACACCGGCAACTTCAGCAACCTCCCTCTGAGTTCTTCTACATCCAAGGAGGACACTCGCTATATATATTGCTGCTGCTGCAACTCCTGTAGGACCTCTACCACTTGTTAATCCCTTTTCAGCAGCTTGTTGCAATATCTGTATTGCTTTGGACTCAACTTCTCCGGGTAATCCAAGTTCAGAAGCAAATCTTGGGACGTAATCAATTGGATTTGTTGGAGTTAGTTTTATTCCCAACTCTCTTGCTAAGAATCTGTATGTTCTACCAATTTCCTTTCTATCTACTCTTGACGCCTCAGCAATCTCATCTAAGGTTCTTGGAACTCTACATCTTCTACAAGCAGCATAAATGGCAGCTGCAACAACTCCTTCAATACTTCTTCCTCTTATTAATCCTTTCTCAACAGCACCTCTGTAAATTATAGCTGCGTTCTCCCTAACATGTCTTGGTAATCCAAGTTTTGATGTAATCCTGTCCAATTCTGATAATGCAAATGCCAAGTTTCTTTCAGCAGCATCACTAACCCTAATTCTTCTCTGCCATTTTCTTAATCTGTAAAGTTGGGCTCTTTTATTTGCAGATAAGTCCTTTCCATAACTGTCTTTATTTCTCCAATCGATGACTGTTGATAATCCCTTATCATGGATAGTGTTGTGTAATACAAATCCTCCAAATCCAGCAACGAAGTTTTCAGCATTTGGAACTGTTAAATCATAGGCATATCCGTTGGTTGGCTCTACCTTATTAATCTCTTTAATTTTTAAGAATATGAAATCAGAGTTGATAAGTTTTTCGAGTTTTCTATCGTCGTATTTTTTGGCAATCTTTAATGCAAAGTCCCTTCCTATCTTATCTCTATCTCTATATTTCCACTCTTTTTTATATTCGTTTGGAGCTGGGATTAATTCAGAAATTGGTGGTTTTTTGTTTTCTTTTTGATAGTTGTTTATATATCCTAATTTCTCGATGTCTTTTGGATTTGTTATTGTTAATATATAGGAATAGCTATCTTTAACATACTGTCCGGTTTTTTCAATTACATGTCCCTCAATAAACTCCTCTCCATAGTTTGCATTAATTCCCAACTGCAATAGTAAGAATGCTAAATCTTCAATGAGCTCTTTTGATGCAGAAACTGCCTTTAACTGAACTGTTGAGTATTTTTTGTTTATATATAAGTTACCATCTCCGTTGAAGTATCCAATGAGAAATGCCTTCTTTAAGTTTGCTGGGAATTTGAATACAATTGGAGGAACTCTTTTGTTCTTTGCTCCACTTTTTATATTTAACTTTTTGAATAACTCAACTAATATTTTGCTGTTTATCTCAATTTGGATACTTGAACCTTTATCATACACGATTGGATTTAAGTTTAGGGATTTGAAGTAATCAACGACTTCATTTATGTATTCTTTTTCATGAGAACCAAAGGAGAAAACAATTTTTCTGTCATCATAATGTCCTTCAGCAATGAAATATCCCAACATCTTGGCAAATCTTTCATCCACCTTTATTTTTACTGGAAGGGCTTTACCACTTCTATATCTAATTGTGGCATTATCTGGAATTGGGATATTGTTTTCTAAAACATATTTTAATGGAGCAGATTTTCTTCTTCTCCAATCCTTATTTTTGAATGGATAGTCAAATTGAATATAAACGTTTTTTAAATCTTTCACAATATCAATTAGGTTAATCTCAATCTCTTCTTCAACATTCGGCAAATCTTTTGCTAAAACTAATATATCTCCAACTTTTAGTTCATCAACCCTTATTGGAACTACTTCATTATCTTTTATGGTGAAGACACTATGACTTCCAGTAACTTTAACCTTTTTATTCCCTTCGACAACTATCTCAAACATCTCACTAACTGGATGCCTTGAAACTTCTGAAACAGGCATAAATTTAAATTTGTAATTGCTGTCAAAGGCAATAACTTCAATACCTTTACATTTTGCTATCTCTAAGATGCCCTCTCTTCTAACGTTCTCTGCGTTTTCAATAATTTTATTTATAAGCTCTCCAATTTTAACAACTTTTATTTCCCCATTCTCCCTAATGATGATTGGCTCATTGTAATCAACACTATATGTCATAGGAGCTCCAACTCTACATCTCTTAATCTTCTGCTCATGGTCAAATGCTCTCCATTCAGGCCCAATATCAAATAATTTTTCTTTGATAACACATCCACACTTAGCACAGACGATTTCAGCCCTTTCATAATCTTTAACAACCTCTTTACTACCACAAATTGGACAGACAATTTCTTCTTCCTTAACATTATCTTCTTTTTTTTCAGATTTTGTTATAATTTTTTTTTCTTTAATTTTTTCATTTTCTTTAGTTTTGAGAGCTTCCATAAGCCACACCAGAGAAATTTTTTAACTTTTCTTCTTAGAATTTTTATATTTAGATTTATCGTTTTTTATATACACAATCCCAGAAATTTCAATATTTTTATTAGTAGGGAGTATTTTTATATACGGCTTAGCAACTGGACCAAAAATATCCACAACCTTGCCAATTTTCTTATTATTAAAAATAACTATTGAACCAATCTTTACCTCTCTCTTTCCTCTCGCTATCAAGAAACCCTTTGGCGTTTTATGTAATATTTTCACTTTCAAATTGCTCCCTCTATATATGCTGATTTATCTTTATTAATAACTACTATATATATTTTTCGAAAACTTTATATATATGTGATGTAAGGAGGTATTTATACTTAATGATTATATATTTACATATGCAAAATTATAGGTGAGAGTGTGAAAATCATTGATTTGACTCAGCCATTAATTAACTTCCCATATCCAGGAGACCCAGAACTAAGGATTATTGAAAAAAGAGTAGATAACTTTATAATATCACAAATAACCATGGGTTCTCATCTTTCAACCCACATAGATTATCCAAAACATGTTGGATTAAAAAATAAAATTCCATTTGAGTATGGAATAATTAAAGGAAAAGGTTGTTGCATAACTTTGGATGATTTTGAAAATGATAAGTTGCCTGTTTGTGATATATTATTAATTTATACGGGATTCTCTAAATATTGGGGTAAAAAAGAATATTTTAATAGATATCCAAAGATATCAGTTGATAAGATTATAAAGAGCAAGATAAAATGTGTTGGGTTGGATGCATGCACAATTGGAAATTATATGGCTCATAAAAAGCTTCTGTCAAACAATATTTTAATTATTGAAAATTTGAATGAAAATTTAAAAGATTTAATTAATAAGGAGTTTTATTTTTTAGGATTGCCATTAAAGATTTATGATATTGACGCTTCACCAATCAGATGCATTGCAGTGTTAGATTAACTGTTTAAATCCAAATAGTTTGTTATTATTATATCAAATATACTAAAAAAGATGTATTATTTTGTATTTCATAAAAGACGTCGTTTTATGAAACTTTTTGGTTATTTTTTTATTTATTGTCATTAATTTCTATTATTTGCTATTAAAGTATATAATAACATAGATAATACTTATTTATAACTATTCACTACTCTGATTCAAATAGATAATTTTATATATTACCAACTAAGCAAAATAATATTACCAAAATTATCAACAATATTAACAAAAGGTGAGAGGATGAAAATAGCAATCTTGGGAGCTGGGTGTTATAGGACACACGCAGCAGCAGGAATAACCAATTTTATGAGAGCTTGTGAAGTTGCTAAGGAAGTTGGAAAACCAGAAATTGCCTTAACACACTCAACAATCACAATGGGGGCAGAGCTTTTACACTTAGTTCCTGATGTTAAAGAGGTCGTTGTTTCAGACCCATGTTTTGCTGAAAACCCAGGATTAGTTGTTATTGATGAGTTTGACCCAAAAGAAGTTATGGAAGCTCATTTATCTGGAAATCCAGAGAGTATAATGCCAAAAATTAGAGAAGTCGTTAAGGCAAAAGCAAAAGAACTGCCAAAACCACCAAAAGCAAATATACACTTTGTTCATCCAGAAGATGTTGGTTTAAAGGTTACTGCTGATGACAGAGAGGCGGTTGCAGACGCTGATATTGTAATTACCTGGCTACCAAAAGGAAACAAACAGCCAGACATCATTAAGAAATTTGCAGATGCAATTCCAGAAGGGGCTATTGTTACACACGCATGCACAATTCCTACAACTAAGTTTGCTAAAATATTCAAGGACTTAGGAAGGGAGGATTTAAATATAACCTCATACCACCCAGGATGTGTTCCAGAGATGAAGGGGCAGGTTTATATTGCTGAGGGATACGCAAGTGAAGAGGCAATCAACAAATTATATGAAATCGCTAAGATTGCAAGAAGTAAAGCATTTAAAATGCCAGCTAACTTAATCGGTCCTGTCTGTGATATGTGTTCGGCAGTTACAGCAACTGTTTATGCTGGTTTATTGGCATATAGAGATGCAGTTACAAAAATCTTGGGGGCTCCTGCTGATTTTGCTCAGATGATGGCAGATGAGGCGTTAACTCAGATACACAATTTGATGAAGGAGAAGGGAATAGCAAACATGGAGGAGGCATTAGACCCTGCTGCATTGTTAGGAACTGCTGATAGTATGTGCTTCGGTCCATTAGCTGATATCTTACCAACAGCTTTAAAGGTCTTAGAGAAATATAAAGTAATTGAAGAAGAAGATAAAACAAAATGCGAAATAATGGCTCAAAAGAAGCAATAAAATAGTAAATTTTTAAATAGTTCTTTTTTTCATTTTTTAATTTCACTTAAAATTTACAGAAAAAATATTTTTCTTTTTTATAGATTATGTATTAAGGAGTAGGTATTTGGTGGTTTTGATGGTATTTGAAAAAATAAAAGAAAATTTTAAAGAATTAAAAGAAGGAAATAAAAATCTTATAAAAAATGGACTTGTAGATGAGGATGAGGCATTAAAACTATTTAAAATAGACAATTGGAGAGATTATTTAAAGCTATTTGACATTGCTTCAAAAGTTAGAGATTATTTTAAGGAGGAGATTGAGATTACCTCAACAATACACATAACAAATATTTGCCATGTAAATCCTAAATGCCTATATTGTGGTTTTGCCGCTGGAACTTCAAAAGAGGGCTATTATAAGCCGTTTAGATTAACAGATGAAGAGATAAAAAAATCAGCAATAGCTATTGAAGAGAGTGGAATAAGAAGGGTTAGCTGTTCTTCTGCACATGGTTATCAAGGTAGAGAGGTTGTTAGAGCTTTAAAAATAGTTAAAAAATACACAAACTTAGAAGTTTTAGTTAATGCTGGTGCTGATTTAACAGAAGAATCAATAAAGGAACTTAAAAAATATGGCATTGATACAATCTGCTGTAATTTAGAAACAATAAACGAAAAACTTTTCAAAAAGGTTAAGCCAGGGGAAGAGTTGGAGGATAGAATAAAGGTCTGTAAATTAGTTAATAAGTATGATATTGAGCTATCTACTGGCTTATTGATTGGCATTGGGGAGAGTTATGAGGATAGAGTTAATCATTTATTTTATTTAAAAAATGAGTTGGATGTTGGAGAAATTCCAATAATGGGATTTAACCCTTACAAGGGAACGCCAATGGAGAATCATCCAAAATGCTCTGCCTTAGAGCAGGCGAAAACGATAGCCATAACAAGGTTATTGTTTCCAAATATAAGGATAACTTCACCAACACCAACGATAGGAGCTGAGTTGGTGCAGTTTGCATTATTGGGAGGGGCGAGTAATGTAGCAACCGTTATCCCCAAGAATCACCCAATGAATGTGAAGGGCGTAGGAAATCCAAAAACTGGAAATTTGGAGGAAGTTGTTAAAATGATTATGGATTTGGGATTAAAGCCAAAGTTGGATTGGGAAAGATATGAAAAATATTTAAAAGTTTATGAAAAATAAAAAATAGGAAAATCTGTGGAACTATGAAGATTGGGATAACTAAGATGTATAAGGAGATTGCTGATTTAATTGGTTTGGAAGAGTATAGGATAGTTAATCCATACAACAGCAAAGTTGATTGTGATTTTTTAATTATATCTAAGGGCTATAAGGAGAGAGTTAAAAAGCTAAATCCAGAGGCAGAGATTTTTGAGGTTAAGTCAGCAACTTTTAAAGATTTAATTGAGACATTGGAAGAACTAAAAAAATTGAGTATTGGAGATGAAGAGAAGATAAATAACTCAATTGAATTTTTAAAACATAAAGAAAAAGAAATAAAAGAATTGGCTAAGAACTTAAATGTAAAGGTTAATCCAAAAACAGAGTTTGTTAAAAAGGTTGTTGAAGATTTGGACTTAGAGATTTCTGATAATGGTATTTTGATAATTCCAGATTATTTGTTTGATGGAAACCACATAGAAAACATTATACTCTTAAAGACACACAACTATGATTTAGGGTTGGTTGAGAGAATTGAAGATAGATATTTGCAGATTATAAATAAATTGAGGGCTTTTTATGAGAAAAGAAGCTGAACTTTGGATAAAACAGGCATTGAAAGATTTAGAAATGGTAGAAAAGAATTTTGAAATTGGTGGATATTATATAACTGCCTTTTTATGTCATCAGAGTGTTGAAAAAGGTTTAAAGGCATTATATATTGTAAAATTCAAAAGAATGCCAGAAAAAATGCATTCTTTAATTGCGTTAGGTAGGTGGTAGGAATTCCAGAGGAGTATTTTCATATTTTAAGGGAGATGACTCCAGATTTCATAATTTCGAGGTATCCTGATATAATTGGAGAAGTTCCTTATGAAGTTTATGATGAAGAAACAGCAAAAGAAAGGTTAGAAAATGCAAAGGATAGATTGGATTTTAGAGGAGATGAAAAAATTAGAAAGTTCATCAACAAATTAAAAGAGAAATTTAAACCATATAAAATAATTTTATTTGGCTCAAGGGCAAGAGGAGATTATTTAGAAGAAAGTGATTATGATTTGATTATAGTCAGTGATTACTTCAAAGGCATGCCATTTTTAAAGAGGATGAAGGAGGTTTATGGGTTGTATGATTTGGATGTTAATGTTGATATAATCC